>JABJCN010000090.1 GCA_018668635.1 Opitutia bacterium | reverse complement strand
CAAGGGATTTCTTCTCGGTCCGAATCCAAACCTTACACTCCGGGACTACTTTCAAAGAATGGGTCTGGAAGCCAAAAAGTATGAAGCCCTTGTCCAAGCGCATGGGTTTAATTCCATCGATGATTCTGTAACCAGTGCAAAAGCCAGCTTCCTAAACGAAGAGACCCAGGACCGCGTCCACAAACTCTTTGCCGACCTTACTCCTGATATTCTTGAAATCTGCAACCATGAGCGACAGAAACTCAAGAGCTATTTGGAGGACACTAAGTTTAACCCAAATACCAGCGGGATAGTCGACATTGGCTGGCAAGCCTCCTCAATCCAATCCATGGACCGACTGACCAAATCCATTTTTGGAAGCAAATCTCAAGGTTTCTACTTTGCCACATGGAACTATGCCCACGCGGCGATTGAACAGGGTTGCCAATTCGAATCCTTCTTCACCCATCTGGGTAAACCTTGGTATCGTGGCCAGATTTTAATCGAATCAGTGGCCATCATAGAAAAGTTTTTTAGCGCGCCGCACCCATCCGTCCTCTCGGTACAAAAAAACGGACAAGAGTGGGAACCTGTCTTTCCTCATTCAGAAAGTAGTGGCAACCTGCCAACCGAAGAAATATACGGCCATCTCTGGGAAGGGGCACAAGCCTTCATCAAGGATATCTCCGCCCATGTTCCCGGTCCAATCGATGATACAGGCCACACCTACCTTGAGACAACTCTGGAACGCCTTCTTCACCATCCGACTCAGGAGGAGGCTCGGCTGCTCGGGAAACTGCACCATCGAGAAAGCTACGGCAATGTCCAGTCCAAGGCTATTATTCAAAACCCTACAGTCAGGCTACGATCCAACAAGCCACTGGTCGACCAACTATTGGCCTCCGAATGGCGGAAAGGCTACCTGACACTCCTCGATGACGGACAACGAAGAAAAATCGGGAACTACCATACATACCTGAAGAAACCCTAATCGAAGTTTAGATGATGCCAGATCAGAACGGGCAAGAAGAAACCAGCGAGCTCCTGCTCGCCTCCATGATTTTCTTTGAACCCATATTGGAGCCTATCCTAAAAGAATTGAAGCCGCGTAGCCTCTGCGAAATTGGCATTGATCAGGGACGGTTTACTCGAAAGCTTCTTGAATTCTGCAAGGATCAGTCCTGCAACTACACTGGTATCGACCCCAAGATCCTTGATCAGCAACTACTAGATCTTGCTCATGATGGGGTTCGGTTCATTCAGGAAAAATCGGTTGATGTACTGCCGGACCTACCCCCGCATGAACTCTACATCATCGACGGAGACCATAACTATTACACAGTTAAGCAAGAAATCAGGCTCATTTTTCAGCATCCAGAGCATTTGCCTGTTTTTCTGTTTCACGACACAGCATGGCCTTTTGCCAGACGCGACTTGTATTATGACCCGGAAACAATTCCTGTAGATCAACGAAATCCCTACTCTGCAGATGGTGGGCCATGGCCCGGCAAACAAAATCTTTCAGAAGACGGATTCTGTGCCACTGAATCAATGTGTATCGCCACAGCGGAAGGTGGGCCAGATAACGGAGTCTTGACAGCAATCGAAGATGCAAAATCGGAAAAAATAATCCCTGAAATTTACAGGACTACATCAATCCCTATTGTCTTTGGTTGTACCCTCCTCTACCCGTCAAACATGGTTTCGGCGTCGGCTCTTAAAAAAATCAAGCAGCTTGGTAATAGCACCGAGACTCTCCACCCGCTTCTCGAATCGATGGAATCCAATCGTCTCCGTCTATATCTCGAGCTTGTCGCTTCCTGGAAAAAGTTTAATAAACTGGATGAAACGTATGGTGCCCTTATTACAAAATATAAAGAGTTGATGGGAAAATACAGGGATCTCCATGACCACTCAGACCAACTTCTGGATGATTACCGGGATCTTGCCCGTCATAAGCGGGATCTGGAAACCAAGATAGGGAATAGTAGCTAGGGCTTCAGTTGGCGAACGTGGACTTCCTTTGCCGGCAACGTCAGTAATTGATCTCCAGAAAGGCCATTAAGAGATGAACTGATACAGAACAGATTATTGCCCCAACACTGTATAACCTGATTATCCACGGAACTCCCCTCACCAACGCCCACCGTGATGGTGTACTCATCAGCGCGCAAGGCTGGCCACACAATGATAAATTCCACTTTCCATAGTCCAGAATCACTGAGAACAACCGGACCTGCCTTAGTTTCCATACTAGTACCTCCGCACACATTCTGCCCTTGGCGATCATGGACAATATACCCCAGCACAAGATCAATCGGCGCTTTGCCGACAACAAGCTCAAAGTGGAGCACATAGGATTCTCCCATCCGTAAAATCGAAGCCGGATTTCCATCCAGAGTCGTGAGGGCTGAACGGGAAATCTGAATCTCTCCTCGCCCACTAGCCTGTTCCTCAGAAAGAGATACCCAAGGCAAATTCTCGGGATTGAGAGATTGTGCGTCCACATCTTGCGGGACAGGGGGCCCTTCGGCGCGACCAAAAGCTTCCGATTGGGCCATCTTCACATATAGCTCAATGGCATCCTTACTTTGACCATCAAAAATCAGCTTCCCCTGATCCAAGACGAGTGTACGTGGTGCAACCTTGGACAAAGTATCCAAATCATGGGTGACCAAGATTCGAGTCGCGTCCTTGAGGTCTTCCTGTAAATAGCTAAAACACTTCTGCTGAAAAAAAATATCTCCTACAGCAAGCGCCTCATCCACAATCAGGATCTCCGGATTTACTTGTGTTTGAATGGCAAAGGCCAACCGCAAGGTCATCCCACTGGAATAAGTGCGGACAGGGAAATCCAAAAACTCCCCGATGCCGGAAAAATCAATGATTTCCTGAAGCCGCTTTTCAGTTTCCTTGCGCCCCAACCCCGCCAAGGAAGCACTAAGAAAAATATTCTCAAGACCGGAAAAGTCTGGATTAAACCCCGAACCCAATTCCAATAACGCACAAATCCGGCCGGACGCGTATACATCCCCAGAAGTGGGTTGCAAGGTGCCGGCTATAATTTGTAGGAGTGTGCTCTTGCCTGAACCGTTACGACCAATGATCCCGATGACCTCGCCCGGGTTAACTTCAAAACTAATACAATCCAGCGCCTGAAGTCCCGCTTGCGGTACCCTTCGACGTCCACCTAATACTTTCGGCCAGGGAAGCTTCCCTTCTGCGGGAACAAATACCTTGGAAACCTCACGCAACGCGATGGCCCCGGAACGGTCCATGGGAATCGGTTTAGTCTAGGGTTTCCCTCCTGGCGGCGGGGATGGTGGACCACCTACATTTAGAAAATCCGGCAGTGACGGTGGAGCCGTCGTAGGAGGCGGCGGGATGCCTGGTGGAAGATTCAAGGGTGCACGACGAGGTATGATCTGGGGTTGCTGGAGGATTGTGGCAGCCGGAGATGAATTTATTGCGGGAGCAGTAAAAACGGAAGAAGGTACGGAGGGGGCAGTTGCAACCGGTGAGGTGCTCGGAGTCGTTTCTGGCGGTGTTAATGTTCCAAGATCCAACTTTACAGCACCCTGTCCACGGTCCTCCGCATCTTTCATTGCGTTGGCAATGCCGGATGGCAGACCTGATGCAAGATGT
>JABJCN010000118.1 GCA_018668635.1 Opitutia bacterium | reverse complement strand
CTTAAATGGTCATGCAGAAGTTGCCAAGCTGGATGTCACCAGGTTGGGCACCTACACCATCACTTATGTTGCTGCTGATCCTTCCGGCAACGTTGCCACCAAGACCCGGGTGGTAACCGTTGTGCCTGATCCATCTGTTCCGGTTATAACGCTGAATGGCGACATGGAGATGTTCCATGAGGCCGGGACTGATTTTACCGACCCCGGTGCCGTGGCCAAGGATGGAGAGGGTGCGGTTCTTGATGATACCTTGACGGGTGAAGGTGCTGTTGACACCTCCAAGCTCGGAATCTACCCGCTGACCTACAACTATTCCACTGATGATGGCAAGACCGCTCCCACGGTCACCCGTACCGTGGTTGTCGTGGACAACACAGGTCCGGTAATTACTCTCAATGGCGAAGGTGTCATACGTATTGGGGTTGGCGAGGACTATCAGGATGTAGGTGCCACGGCGGTTGATGTCTTTACCGGTGAGGCTGGTGTGACGGCGCAAAGCTCGAATCCGGCAGTTGGTTATGAGCCCGGCTTGATGGCAGGTGGTCAGTCCGGCAACATGAGCATGACTTCCAATTCCGGAAGCTACGGCGTGGACCCACTTGGACCAACCTATTCAGAATCCAAGGCATCCCCTCCCTGGGCCGGAAACTGGACCATTGTTTACACTGGTCAGATCTACGACGAGGACGGCAGGATTTCTTTTACCGAAAACATTGACGATAAGGCTTGGCTCAAGGTTAACGGCCAGGAGCTTCTCAACGACACAGGTTGGAACCGGCGGACTGAAAAGAGTGCTGATTTCGGCGAGGGCGGCTGGTTCGACTTCGAGTTGCGCATATCCAATGGCGGGGGTGGCGCAGGTGTGGCAGGAGGCCTTGGTTTCGGCTACGATCCCGAGGGGGGGAACAACTATATCCTTCCGCGAAACGGTGATGGCCCTGCTGACCTGTTTCGTATTGAGGGTTTAGACCCCAACTCACTGAATACCTCCACGGAGGGGACTTACAACTTCACATATACCTCAGCAGACACATTTGGCAATACATCCACAGCGATACGCACCATTGTGGTAACCGATGACTTGGGTAAACCCTATATCACGTTGAATGGGGAGGGGCAGATCACCCATGAGGCGGGTACAGCATATGTAGACCCCGCAGCAAAGGCTTTCACTGGTGATGGTACCGAGGCCAATGGCGATCTCAAGGGTGTGGGAGATGTCGATGGCAACAAGCCCGGCGTCTACTCGTTAAGCTATTCATTTGATGATGGTGCCGGCAACAGCGCAGAGCCACTCAGTCGTACCGTCACGGTGGTCGACACCACGCCACCTGTTATTACCATGGGTGAGTTTGTCGGTGACACGGACTTTGTACGATTGTTTGAAAATCAACAATATACGGATCCCGGTGCAACAGGGACGGATGTGGTTGATGGCGAAGTGGCGATTTTCACCGACCTTGAGGAAATTCCCAATGCCCTGCTTTCGCATGCCTATACCTTCGGTTCCAACGAGAACCAACTGGACTTCAGTGCTGAAACGAGTCTTTTCAACCAGCAGCCCAATGCGGTTCATTTATTCCGTCGTGAATTGAAATTCGGTGATGATGCTTCATTTCGCAAGGCCAACCCGGGCATCAGCCGCAATGATAACTTCCAGAATCTCTGGCATGGATATTTTACAGCCAAGCGGAGTGGAGAGTTTGAGTTCAACACCAATCGGACCGACGATCGTTCCACAGTCTGGGTTGACCTCGACAGGGACGGCATCTATGAACATGACGGTGACGAAGGGGATGAGCGCATTACCTGGCAGAATGGCGGCGTCCGATTTAATCTTGAACAAGGTAAATACCGCGTTGCCATCGGTCACCTTGAGTGGGGTGGGGGTTCCAGTGTGGAAATCTCATTGCGTACCCCGGAAGATGCCGGGCCTTTTGACCTGGCGCTTATAAACCCCATCGACCCGGAGCAGGAAGGCATTTGGTCCACGCCGGCCAATCCCCCCGTGGATACAGCGGTGATCGGTCGCCGGACCATACGCTATTACGCCGTGGACAAGGCTGGAAACTTCTCCGTGGCAGAACGTGTGGTTATCGTGGATGAGGACAAGATGAAGCCTGTTATTGCCCTGCTTGGTGATAAGATGGTTAAGCATGAGGCTGGTGCTGGTTATAAGGATGACGGCGTCGAGCTCTATGACTACCAGGGGAACAAACTCGATGCCACACAGGTTGTGACCGGGAATTTACCGGATGGTTCCAGTCCCGGAGAGTATTTTGTGACCTATGATTACACTGACGCCGAGGGACACAAGGCGGACCAGGTTTCCCGTTTGGTCAAGTTGCCTGATACCGTTCCCCCTGTCATAACCCTTTCCGGGATAAACCCGGTGACGATACTTTTGGACTATGAGTATCAGGATCCCGGTGCGACGGCTGTCGATATTGTGGATGGCGAACTCCTTGTCTCCAGCAACCTTACCCTGCCCATGCACGGGATGCTGGGTTGGTGGTCCTTTGACGATGAGCAGGGAACCGTCGCCAGGGACACCTTGGGTAAGCATGACGCCGAGCTCATCAACTTTGATGGCAGTGAGTGGGAGGGCGGCCAAATCAATGGCTCCCTGCACTTCAACTCCAACAACCAGAACAACCAGTACATGCTGGTTCCCTCGTTTGAGTTTGGCGGTGCATTCTCCATTGCGGTCTGGGTCCAGTATGACAAGACTGAGAACTGGAGTCGCATCATTGATTTTGGCCATGCCGCCGGCAACCACAATGTTCTGCTTGCCAATGTCGGTGGTGGAACCCAGGCCGCCTGGGAAGTCCGGATCGGGGGGACCAACCGAAGCCAACGGGCCAACAATTTCTGGGAGGTCAACAACTGGGTCCATGCCGCCGCAACGGTCAGCGAGGGTGGGCACTTGAGGGTTTACAAGAACGGCCAGCAGGTTGCGGAAAATGCCAATGGCCATGCACCTGCCGTACAGACCAGGACCAATCACTATGTTGGCAAGTCCAACTGGGGAAACGATCGTTACTTTCGAGGTTACATGGATGAATTGATCCTATACAAGCGTGCCATTACTCCTGATGAGATTAATCGGATCATGAACGGGGTTGAACCGCTTGATACCAGTTCCGTCGGTGAGCATACGGTGACCTACATAACGGTTGATTCCAGTGGGAACCAATCCACTGCCACACGGACGGTTGTCATTGTTGAGGAAGCCACTATTCCTGAGATCAGTCTCAATGGTGATGCGGATACAATTCATTCTGCGGGGACTGCATTTGAGGACCCGGGTGTTACAGTATACAATTCCGATGGGGATGAAATGGATGCTTCCACCGTCAAGGTAACCGGGGCGGTGGATGCCAATAAACCGGGTGACTACGTTCTCGTTTACGATTTCAGTGATGCTGCCGGTAATGCTGCTGCCAGTGCCGTTCGAAGGGTCAAGGTGGTTGACGATTCCGGGCCGGACATTACACTCACGGGAGGGGAAACCTTTGACCATCAGATTGGCAACGATTGGGTGGAGCCTGGAGT
>JABJCN010000105.1 GCA_018668635.1 Opitutia bacterium | reverse complement strand
CTGTTTCCACGGCCCTGGCCATTGCCCTTGGGCACCTTTGGGGTCGCAAACTCAATATGCAGGCGGCAGGAGCCGAATTGTTCCAGGCTCTGCAGATACCCGCCCCCACGCACAGACTCGAGGGCCCCGTCGACCAGTTTCCACTTGGTTGGCTTGCCATTCCCAGCCGTCCAGTTGGCCAGGCCTGCCTCCGAGCCATCGAAAAGAATCTTTGCGCCCTTTGGGGCCTTGGCGGCCTTGGCATCATGAGGTTTGGGTTCAACAACAGGTGGCTGAGGTTGCTTCTTCGGGTCGCTTTCATGGACCTTGATCCCGTTGATCCACATGTACTCGACATTCTTCCCGTTGACCTTGCGCACCTCCTTTCGAATCTCAGGCTCACCTGACTTTCCAAGTAGAGCGATTGTGGCACAGAAAAAGATCAACAGGATCTGGGTAATGAATTTCATGGTGACAAAGGCTCCGTCTTTTGACCTGTATTTGTCAACCCCATACCATCAGAACAAAAAAACCATCACTGTATTGAGTAAAAAGTGAGTCCTACCGGTATGCCCCAGGATTCTCGAACCAAATCACGCCCCAACCACCATTCTCTTCAGTGGTGGCAATATCCAGGTCGCCGTCTCCGTCCAGATCTACGAGAAAGGCGTTGTCCATCTTCTTTCGTGACTCAGGGGCAGGCATGCCCATCAAGGTATTGGTCCACTTGCCGTTGCCTGTCCGGGTCAGGTACCACAACTGCGCCTCATACTCGGGGATGATTACGATTTCAGAATAAGTCGGGTCCCCATTCATCTCGAAAATGGCAACGCCCTTGGGTTTGGGCTTCACCCGGACGCTCCCGGGCTGGGCCGGCATGTCCACCTCGATCTTATCGTAAACCGGTGGGCCTTTATCATTGGTGCGAAGGTAAATGCAGACCCTGCCGGCAGCCTTGACCAAATCGGGACGTCCATCGCCATTTACGTCTCCATAAGCCATAAACATTCCACTGGGATTGGGGTCAATGACTCTTACCGGCCAAGGCTCGGTTACCTTTTCATTGCCGGGATTGACATAATAAAACATCCCCTGCTTCCTGCGCTCCTGGACAAGGATATCGTTGTCCCCGTCGCCGTCCATATCAGTGACAAAACAGCTCATGGGCCAGATGGCGTCACCCAGTTCGTGGCGTTTCCAATTTGCGGCATCGTGTTTGTTTTCAGCGGGTTGCCTGTACCATGCCCGGGCCCCGACAATCAGGTCATTGAGTCCATCTCCATCAATATCGCTGACGACCGGATTCCGTGCCTCATTCCTGAAGAGTGTCATCTTGATCCATTTCCCCGGATCCCTCAGTTCCTTTCTCCCAGGGTTGAAATAGACATGCCCCCCATTGGCAATGTAGTCGATATCGCCATCGGAATCGAGATCACCAATCCCGGAGTCCTCGCACTTTCCATGTTTCTTGAACTCGATATAGTCAGTCCAGAGCCCGCGAATCTTTTCCTTGCCAGGATTGAAGTAGAGGCGGCTGTACCCGCCTTCCTCGAAGTTCACGAAGACATCCAGGTCGCCATCGCCATCCCAGTCGTGGTAATTGAACCCGTCGGGGCCGTCATCCTGCGGGTCCGGTTGGATGACGTTGACGCGCCAGCCCCCGGGACCGGGCTTGCCGACATACTGCTTCCAGGCGTCTTTTCTTTTGTCCTGCTTTTCTTTGGCAGACACGGTTCCCAAGGCACAGAAGCATACGAACGCAAGTCTCAAGCATGAATTCACTATTGTCATATTACCCATGGGTCCTGTCTTTGTTTTTTTCATCTAGTTTGAATTACAATTTCATTCTCACTTCTGCTGATGTGAATATCTATTGCAAGACCTTCAGCCTAAAGACTTCCTTAACAATTTACCCAAGGTCTTTTAAGGAAACTTTGAGGAACAGATGCCAGAAAAATAAAAAACGAGGTTTTGGAGAAAATCTGTTTCATTGCGTCATCTCCGGACGAGGCCAGTCCGTGGCTGCCCGTTTCTGGGCCTGCTTGTCCTTCAGGTCAATGACGGGCTTGGTGATCATGACCTCCTTGTCGTTTTTTGAGTCGTACAAAGGCCAGTCATCGGTGCGAAAAGGTGAGGTAGGCAGGCCTTCCTTGTTGTAGAGGAGGTTGCGCCTGGAAGGATTCATTGCCCAGGCGTAACGCACGGCCACAGGATTCGGAACCTTCGGGGAGGACACCACCACTGTGGCGCCCCGGATTTCGGCATCAGCCCATTCCCATTTATGGTCCTTCCCTGCTATTGCAAAAGAGTCCAGTTTACCCTTTCTGCCTGAAATCAGTCCGCTGCCAACAGAATCAAAGGAAAGGATAACTTTGTTCCCACTCAGGTGATAAGTCCTGTAAAATGGTCCATGGGCAACAATGTTCTTGCCGTAGACCTTTGCGAGAGCAAGGTACGCGTGGCGTATTCCTATCGGTTTCTTGTTCCGCGGGTGAAGATTGATCTCGCTTCCGGTGTCGATGGAAACGGCCAGGTCAACATTGATGCACGATCTGGTTGCTTCCAACATACTCTCCCGATTAACCACCCAAGGCGACTCCAAACCCTCCACTGGTTTAGCCTGCGGCGCCTTCCAACTGGGAAGCTGGGTGATGAAGACAGGGAAATTGTCGCTCACGCCGCCCGATGAACCGTTATGCCAGATGGACCGGTAGTGGGAGATCATTTGTGGCAACTGGTTGCGATAATGAAAGGCCTGGGAGACATGCTTGGAGTTCCTCTCGCCCTGATACCAGACCATACCGCGTATACCATAGGGCACGACGGGATGGATCATGGCGTTGTAGATATTGGAGGGGTACTGGTGTCCCATGTTGGGCGGCCTCAGGATGAAAGGGGGGCCAATCTTCCGTACCCTGTTCTTCATGATGTCGCCGGCGTCCGCCCGGGCGTTATAGGCTGCCAATTCCTTTTGGTAGGCGGCGAGGGCCGCCTTGCGCTGGGCCGCACCGTTGCCTCCCCTGTTTGATTTCTCGTCCATATCCTTGGTGAAAGCCATGGTGCGCGGGTCGTTCATCTGGATTTCCTTCGGCATCCACCCCTCGATGGGGGTGCCTGCATAGGCCTGGATTATAATGCCAACCGGAATACCGAGCGCGAGATGGAGCTTTTGCCCAAAATAGTAGGATACGGCTGATGCCTCGGCAGCGGACTCGGGGGTGCATGGCTTCCATTTGGCCAGACGGTCCATGGACCTGTCGCGGGGTTCGTGCCAGTGCTCGCGGGATGACTTGTAGATACGGTAATCGGGGTATTTCGCCTTGGGGGCGTCCTCTTCCCCCGTGAACATCATGCCAAGTGCGAAACCCATGTTGGATTGCCCTGCGCAGAGCCACACCTCTCCAACCGCCACGTTCTTGATCTTCACAACGTCCCTGCCGGATGAAATGATCAGGCCATGCCCTGTTCCCGGACCCGGGGTATTGAGGAGAACGACCCACTTTCCCTTCCCATCAACCTTCGTCTTGACTGTGGATCCCCAGCTTGGTTTGACCTCCACTGTAGCACCCGACTGGCCCCAACCCCAGAGACTGTTGGAAGCGTCACGCTGCAGGATCATATTGTCTCCGAAGAGGCTGTGGAGCTCAATCCTCGCGGAGACGGACAAGGCAAGGCCCATGGTCACCCCTAGGCAGAAGAATTTGAGGGAGTTGGCGTTCATAAGATTGCTCCTGCCACTTAAAATGAAACGCGGATATAGGTCAGGAATTTGCAAGGAATCATCTTTTAGTGGTTGCTGAAGAAATTAATTTGGGCGACATCTGAATCCAGTCCTATTGCCATGAAAAATGCCTTTCTGACTGAGTCAAACTTCATGCCCCCCTTTATTGTCGCATACAAGAAATGCCAGTAGAACCAATGAAAAAATAAATAAGCAGAGGTTCAATGGTATGATTAATAGGAGGAAACAGGAATGAAAGATATCGTCTTAATGAATCAGCAGAGGCCTATGACCAAGTTGTTTTCAATGTAATTCTTGCAGGTATCCATCCATCCATGTAACTTGGGAGACCTCTTCGGGACAGATGGGTTAAACTCCGTCACCAAGAGGGATGCAACCAACATAAAACAGGACGTCACCCATGAATCTTTTATTGGGTAACGATACTTCATGTAGGTCATTGGGTATAGATACTCGTCCCGAAATGTTATTACTTAAATCAAGTACCTGTCGTAACATGGACTCAAACACATTCGCCTGAAGGAAGAAGCCAAGACCGTTGAGGTCGACTCCATTTCACAAAGGATACAATCCCGATCTAAAGACTCTGCCTAAGAGGTGAAGATTACAGCCCAGAGTAGGCAATCAATATAATACTTACCGGAACCCTTTGAAAAGGAGTACACTTACGATTATAAATAGCCCCGAATTCGAATTCCCCATGTAATAAAGATAGGGAAAGAAAATGACTACCCCAACTGCACTGAGAGTTGTTGATGGGCGGTATGCCACTCCTGAATGGCGGCACGAAGTTCCGCAACTGAAGCATCAAAATGGGCGCGCATATCAGCCAACTGCTCCTTGGTCAGGTCCAGCTTTTTCTTCAATGCCCGTCCATACTCACCTTTGGCCCGTTCCCAAGTCTTGGCTGCGTCTGAAAGCTTCTCCCCAGCATCTGCAAAAAGAGCCTGGGCTTTTTCACATACAGGATGGGCGCGGACTGAAAGCTTTCTGCTGAGCAACTTTTCCTTCTGTCGGATTTCCGCCAGCATGATCTTTTCCTTGGGAACACGCTTGATACTACTGGCATCAACGAGACTAATCTTCGATAGTGCCCAAACCAGCCATTTGGTGGGATCGAACTGCCAAGGTTTTACACCATTCCGGTAGTCATATTGAAACTGATGATGATAATTATGATAACCTTCGCCAAAAGTGAACAATGCCATAATCCATGAATCCCGAGCGGTGTGGTCGGATGAATAAGGCTGCTTGCCTAGACAGTGGCAAAGACTGTTGATAAAAAAAGTGCAATGTTGAACCGCTACCAGACGAGCCATGCCACCAATTAGTAATCCGGCAATGGCACCCAAAGGCCCATCAACAAGAAAACCAATAAGTGTGGGCAATCCAAATCCAACAACAACTCCAATAACGGCCCACCATCGATGCTGCCACATAACCAATTTGTCAGATTGCAGGTCCTTAACATTATCCAGAGATTGCTCTATATTCCTGCGAAACATGATCCATCCCATGTGTGCGTAGAAGAAACCCTTGGTAATATTATATGGGTCTTCCTCATGATCGACGTGCTTGTGATGACGACGATGGTCTGAACACCAGTTAAGTACCGAGTCCTCCATCGCAGTTGCGCCGCCGATTAAGGCAGTCAACTTGACGGGCCATTTGGCCTTGAATGAAAGATGTGAAAAAAGACGGTGATAACCAAATGTCACACTAAGACCGGAAAAAATGAAGAATCCAACAAAGAGTAGCAGATGAACCCACAAGGTTAGATCCTGTCCGAAACTCCATAAAAAGAAGGGAAGGCCAATGAAAGTACCAAGTAGAGTCGTAATCAGAAAGAAACTTCTTCCTATATTCACGTTTGCCCAATTTAAGTTATTTATTTTGCTCATTGAATCATCAAAGTAGGTCCAAAGACCAAGTCTTCCAAATAATTAATTGAAAAGTAATATTTAAAACGTCCTCAGCTTTTAAACACAAAATCAGTAAGACAAATTAAGTGCTGTTTGTAAATCCAAAATAAAATACCTGGTTCATTTAAATCTAAAAGCTAAGGGGAACTATTAGCCTCTCTCACAGTGTATTGGATAATAGACGGCATGGCTTAAAACTTGCCCATTGAAATCCGGGAAACAGGAAAACCGGACGCTTTCGCGCCATCCATATTGAAAATATCTTACAGGCATTCGGAATTTCGCAAATTTTAAAGCCCTAATTCCCGAACTCAATGAGCACTGATGTCAGCCTATTTTAATAGTGGAAACTAGGTGTAAGAGATTCTTGTTTAAAATTTATGTGATATAAATTAAATTATTTCACTCCAATACAGACAAGCTCCTTCATTGTACGTGCAAAAAGTTTTCCATCAGCATACGAAAGGGAAGACAAAGACCATGTCTCACCCGCCGGCCCGAGGTCACTGATTGATATCAGTGAATCAGCATCAAGTACATCGGCGTCCCACTTGAGAACATAGACCATGCCAATCATGGTCGGAAAATAAATGTGAGTGCCAACAACGATCGGGCTTGCTGCAGAAACATGCCCCCAACCATTGCCTGCATTGCGTTTGTCCTGTGTGGCACGAAAACCAGCTGAGTTTTTCATGTCATTGGGAAGAGCCTTGTCCCAAAATTTTTGCTCAGGCATCCCGTGTTTGCGAACGACCTGGACGGGCACCCGCAGGTATTCGACACGACCTGAGGACAGTTGTACTCTACCAATAAGAAAACCACCAAAGGAACGAAAATAATGGTAGTCACCAACAATTAAGTTGGTAAAATAGGTAATGGGTTTGCGAGACTTGGGGAGAGTCTGGTTCGTGAGTGTCACATATTTTCCTTTGTCATCAAGACGGGTCAGGGAGACGCCGGTGGTAAGAGATGTGGAACGTAGTAATTCACCGGTAATGAGAGAAAGCGAACGATGTTCCTTGCCGACAAAAAAGTGAGCTACATCTTTTTGCCAATTGACATTCTGGGCCGCTGCATATCCATGAATGGCAGAATCCCGTATTTGTTTCCCACTTGAGGCATCCAGTAGGGAAATGCCGTATGGTTCCTCGGGAGGGTTATGTCCCCCTCCCCGACCAGTGAGAATGGCATGCCGACCGTCTGGCAATTGGCCCAGAATTGAGGTTGAGTGGACGCTTGTGGCGCTTTCGGCCTGCCACTGGCGTTTACCATTAGCAAGGCTGTAGGCTTGAAGATAGGTCCAGAATTCACGATCACGACCAAGAGGATGGGAACCTGACTTGGTGGAGGCTGACGCAGGCAAATCATAGCGCGGGATATGAAAAAGGATAACATTTTTATCAAAAATAATTGGTTCATGCTGCCGGGCATGATGTCGGCCAAAAGGAGTCCAAGTATGGGACCATTTTTCCTCCCCATCAAAATCAAAACATTTAGCCGTACCGCCAACATTGGTGAACACCACACGCTGGTCGATTGCCACAGGCGAAGCAGCAGTGTTATCACTGAAAAGACTGGAAAAGTCCGTCTCTCGAGTACCAGGTATTTCACGCCTCCAAAGTTCCCTGCCATTCTTCGCATCAAAACACAACCCGAGCATCAGGGAACCCGTCTGTGCATCATGGGTTATGACCTCATGCGAAGTGACAAACAAACGATTATCAGAGGCAATGACAGTCCCCTGCCCTGTATTTGGCAAAGGGACTCGCCAAAGCACATTCCTTCCTTGAGAGACACTAAATGAAGTGACCGCCTCTTCGTTAACAATGAAGTTGCCATTGGGGCCTGCGGCCTGCGGCCAGTCTGCAGAAAATACAGTCTGAAAAGCAGACAACGCGACAAGTAAGCCTGTGGAGCCTTTCATTCAGAAAAATTCAATCCCATGGATGAATTTATTTCTTTTTGCCACCCTTAAGCTTCGCCTTCTGCTCATCGGTAAGAATTCCGGCCAACTGACTCCTGATTTCCTTCTGCAGTGCACCCATGGCCTTCTTGCATTCAGTAAGCTTTTGCTTTTGATCCTCAGTTACCTTGAACGCGACTTCAGCGGCAGCCTTGATTTCCTTGCCTTTCTTTCCCGCAGCCTTTGCAGCCTTCATCGCCTCGGATCTGGCCTTTTTTTGATCGACTGAGATGACACTGGCGGCCTCCTTGCGGCAAGCAACCAGCTTGGGGCCAAATTCCTTGTTCAGGGCATCCACCTTGGACTTCTGTTCGTCGGTCAACTCAATGCCCTTGGGAATCTTGATGGCTGAAGTGGCCTTTTTATTTTTTTTCTCTACGGCAAAGGTCGGTGCGGCAAAGGCAAATACCAAGAGGAGGATGGATAGGGTATGCATAATCTTTTTCATTTTGATGGTATTTTTGGTTAAGAAATTGTCGCGGATGACATCGCGGGTCTGCCAAGTGAATATCAGCAGAATCGAGTTTTTGGTCATGTAACCTTGATAAAGCGTGGTAAAGTCGTCTCAATAGACAATCTTTATAAGGCCTTATTCCGATTGAAGAACCTCGCCAACTGCAAGGTGAATCTAAAATGAAAATAGTGGAAGGGAAATCCTTTTTGCTTTGCCACAACGCCGAGTTTCTTGAACCTCTGCGCGATTTAAATGCTTACGGTATCCAAACTCAATAAAAGCTTCGGTCCCCAGACCCTCTTTTCTGATATAACTCTCCGTCTTCTGCGCGGTGAGCGTGTTGGACTCGTTGGCCCCAATGGAGCAGGAAAAACAACACTCTTCTCCATTATCCTGGGCGTCGAGGAATCCGACGGTGGCATCGTTGAACTGGATCGTGGCACATGTATCGGCTTCCTTCCTCAGGAAAGCGCCCCAACCGGGGAAGAAACAGTGATTGAACTGGCTGCTTCTACTTCACCGGAAATGGAACGTGTATATCAAGTGCTACGTGAATGTACTGACCCGGATGCCACTCAGCGTCTCGATGCCTTGAATCAATTCATCGAACTGGATGGACACAACATGGAAGCCAAGGCCAAACGCATACTTGCTGGACTTGCTTTCCGCGAAGATGACTTCGATAAACCTGCACACACTCTGAGTGGTGGTTGGATTATGCGGGCCCACCTTGCTCGTCTGCTGGTCATGGAACCGGACCTGCTCATGCTTGATGAACCGACAAATCATCTGGACCTCGAAACCCTTGGCTGGTTTCAGCGACAACTGAAGCGATACTCCGGGGCAATCCTTACCATTTCGCATGACCGTGAATTCCTGAATGGCATCTGTGATGGTATCCTTGAGATCAGTCACGGAAAGCTCCACCGCTACCAGGGTAATTATGAGAACTACCTGATACAAAAAGCGGAGCGGGAAGCCCAGCATCTGGCCGCCTACCAGAATCAACAACGCGAGATTGCCCACCTCGAGTCATTCATATCACGCTTTAGGGCAAAGGCCTCCAAAGCCTCCCAGGCACAGGCTCGTATCAAGCAACTGGAAAAAATGGAGAGGATTGATGCCCCGGAAAGCATGGAGGCCACGATCTCATTCAGCTTCCCCCAGCCGCAACGAAGCGGCCAACGTGTAGCCACGCTACAGAACATACGTCAAGCCTATGGTGACCTTGTGGTCTACAAGGACCTCAATCTGGAGATTGAAAAGCAACAACGAATCGTTCTAGTAGGGCCCAATGGTGCAGGAAAATCAACACTCCTTAAAATCCTTGGCAACATTATACCGATTGAAGCAGGCACCCGTGAACTTGGCCTCAATGTAAGTGTCGGTTATTTTTCCCAGCAACGGGTGGATATCCTTGATATGGAGTGCAGTGTTTTGGATGAAGCAACAGATGGCATTGAGAGCAGTATAACGGAACAAAAAGCAAGGGGAATACTGGGAGCGTTCCTGTTCCGGGGCGATGATGTATTTAAAAAAGTCAGGGTCTTGAGCGGGGGTGAAAAAAGCAGGTTGGCGTTGGTTAAGCTTCTTCTGGACCCGCCCAATTTACTCCTCCTTGACGAACCAACCACCCATCTGGATATGCCGAGTATTGATGCATTCATCGAAGCTCTCAAAAGTTATACCGGCACCATCGTATTCGTCAGTCACGATGTGCACTTCATTCGAGCCATTGCAAAAAACACCATACAGATTGAGGCTGGCAAAGTTACTCCCTACGCAGGGGATTATGATTATTACCTAAGGAAATCAGAAGCATCGTCAGAACAAGGCGGACTGGTCGCAGGACTAAGGAATGCAAGCCCCCAGTCAGAATCCGGAACGAAAGAAAAAACCAGAGGAATTAGTCCCAAGGAACGCCGGCGAAGGAATGCAGAAAAAAGAAAAGCAGTATCACTCAAGCGAAAAAGCATCGAAATGTGCGTGGCCAAGCTTGAAAGCGAAATTCTGGCATTGGAAGAGGAGCAGGCTCTCATTAGCAAACAACTGGAAGACCCGAACTCCTACGCTGACAAAGAAAAAGCCAAAGAACTAAGTACTCAGGCAGATAGAGTCGCAAGACGACTGAATGAAAGGAATTACGAGTGGGAAATCGAAACGGAGAACCTGCTTAATCTAGAACAGGAAAATTAAGAACTGCCGGGGTGAGTCCAATTACGCCTCTTTTTCTCGGTAAGCCTGATTCAGTAATACCTTCAAACGATCAGGGTCGGTACTTGAGGTCTTTGCGATAAATCCACGGGCATGAGCAAATCGTATATCCGCTTCATTCTGGAGCAGGCTGAAGTCAAGACGTTGATCGTCATTAAAACGGCGCATCCCGTAACCTTTACCCCGACTGTCCGGGTAGACAAGGGCAAGGATCTCCTCCTCCAACCCGAGCGCTTTGACGTGCCAACCCAAAGCCCCGGAGACTTCTTCGGGAGGGGATTCCGTGTAAGGCATAAAGAGAACCTTCCATTCGCTACTGCCTTGTACCATCATCCAGATTTCGCAATATTGGGCCACAAAATCCAAACGCGAACGCAAAGAAGTCAGGTACCCGACCAATTCGGTTCCGATCATACGCATCACCTCCCATAAAGGCTCCCCAGGAAGATGTTCTGTCTGCTTGGCGAACCCTTGTAATAAGGTGATGTCGAGTGGGGAATTCAATTGACCTATGGTTTCCCTGTCAACCCCAAGCCACTCGGCGGTATCGTTCGGTCCCCGACAATCAAACCACTCCGCGACTTCCAACCAGGAACAGAATTCACGAGCATCCTCGTATAGACCAAGGTGTTGCAAAACAAGAGACAAGGCACAGGTTGGATCCATGTCACGGGGGAATTGGTGATGATCGAAGTTGCTGCGTTTCGGGTCGTGTTCGCCTCCAACATCGAGAACAGCGATGGTTTCATCAACCAGGTCGGCTTCGGTCGGTTCACGACGATAGATGGGCAGGGAGTCTTTGGACAGAAGGACGGCACAGGCAAGAAACTCGTCCTTGTGCGCTCCTCCGGGATGCGTAACTATAGATTTGATCATGAAAGGAACAACGCTGGGGTTCGTTTCAACAAGGTCGAATAGAAAATCAACCTAATCCGAACTGGTCGCCCCAAGTAAAATGGTGAGGAAGAGACTCAGTTCTTCTTTTTCTTCTTCTTCACGTTCACCTCGTTCCAAGGCAAGGCGCCGACGCGTTTGGCCCAGGTAGCGTAGGCAATGCGGAGTTCCTCCGCCTTCTTGGGCATGGTGGAGGAGAGATCTTTCAATTCACTGCGGTCCTTGCTCAGGTCGTACAATTCCCAAGGAGTGTCGTGCATGGCGACCAGCTTATGGTTTCCCTTGCGCACAGCCCGGTTTCCCTCGTGTTCCCAGTAGAGCGTGCGTTTCTTTTTGGAATCCCTGGCAAAGACGGGCAACAAGTCCTCCCCTTCCATTCCCTTGTCGGAAAGACCGGCTGCCGAGAGGCAGGTGGGGGCGACATCGATGATGTGGCTTGGAGCATGCCGCAGCTCGCCCTTTGCCTTTACGCCGGCCGGCCAATGAACGATGAGGGGTGTGGCTACCCCGCCCTCGTGGGTATAGCGCTTGTACATGCGGAAGGGAGCGTTGCTCAGGTTTGCCCATCCGCGGCCGGAGCTGGAGGTCCAGCCTCCAAGGCGCCCCCACTCTTCATAATTGTCGACCCGGGTTTCAGGGTTCCTGCCGTTCTTGGCAAAGAGGCCGCGCCAGTCGTGCACGCCGGCACCGGGCACGCCATTGTCGACCATAAAGAGGATGAGCGTGTTGTCCAAGCGGCCAGCCTCCTTGAGCTTCTCCACGACCCGACCAATGTTTTGGTCCATCCGATCGATCATCGCCGAGTACAGCGACATCTTGAGATCCAATTCATCCCGCATCTTTTCGTCGTAGGTTTCCCACTTGGGAACATCGAGGGACGAAAGGGCCCATTTTTTATCAATCAAACCAAGTTTCACCATGCGATCGTAGCGTTGTCCGCGAAGCTTGTCCCAACCCACGTCCTTGAAGCGTCCACGATATTTCCTGGTGTCCTCCTCCCGGGCATGCAGTGGGAAATGCGGCGCATTGTAGGCCAAGTAAAGGAACAGTGGCTGGTCGGCATGCTTCTCAAAGGACTCGTCCATGAAGTGAAGGGCGTAGTCGGTGAAGACGTCGGTGGTGTACCATTCCTGGTCCGGGTGCAGGTGGTTGACCGGCGTCTCGGTACCGGGTAGCACCTCCTTATCATCGAGAAACACCTGACAGTGGGGCAGCACCGTGAAATAGGAGTCGATGAAGTTGCGGGTGCCGTAAAAACGATCGAAGCCGCGGGCAATGGGAGATTGCTTGGGTTCAGTGCCCAAGTGCCATTTGCCCGTCATCATGGTGCGGTAGCCACCTTTTTTTAGGCGCTCGGCCAAGGTCGGCACATGCGGCAGGATCGTACCGCTGTAGCTGGGAATGCCCCGATCCCTGGTCATGTGCCCCATCCCCGCCTGATGCTGGTACACCCCGGTCAGCAAGGCAGCCCGTGAGGGACAGCAACGGCCGGTGTTGTAAAACTGGGAGAACCGCAACCCATTGGCCGCTAGCTTGTCGAGGGCCGGCGTCTCGATCTCGCCGCCGTAACAACCGAAATCCGAATACCCGGCATCGTCAGCCAGAATCACCACGATGTCGGGTTGTTTTCTGCCAGCCCCCAGTGAGGAAAGGCATAGCACTATGATGAAAAAGGTAGAAAAGGCATGTTTCATTCTGCTTTGAATAGGGGTTTCAATTCTGTGAAGGTGGCCCATCCGGAACCGAGCGCATCCACCGTGACGCGAAGGAACTTGGCCTTGGCGGAGAAAGTATGTCCGGACTGGGTGGGGACAGTCTTTTTCCCGGAGGCATCGGAAACCGTTTTCCATTTCCTGCCGTCATCGGAGACTTCGACTTTATGACTGTACCAGGTCGGATTCTTCCAGCTGACCTCGACACCGGTCAACTGGCGGGCTTTCGAAAACTCCAGCATCCACCACTGGGGCACGGCTTCGCCGGAAGCTGCCCAGCGGGTACCTAAATTACCATCCAAGGCGTTCTCCGGCGGATTGCCAACCTGGTAGCTCGACGCGGAGACCTGTCCCAACGGAGTCGACACGGGCTTGGTTGACTGTCCACTCCGCCTGTTCGGCTTCGGTGCGACGGACGTCTTGCCATGGTTCGGGTTAAGGGTGGGCATCTGGGCATCGACGGATTTCCGCCAGTTGCGAAGGTCATCCAATAATTCGTCGCGTTTCCTGGGATTGGAATCGGCCAGGTCGTTGCTTTCAGAGGGATCGTTCTTCAGGTCATAGAGCTCAAGTTTGCCGTCCTCGAAGAACTCGATCAGCTTCCAATCCCCCTTGCGGACCGCCCCATAAGGCTTGGTTTTGTGGTAGTGGGGATAATGCCAATAAAGGGATTCACGGGTGGGCGAACGGGAAGCGTCGGTCAACCAGGGGACGAGGCTGATGCCGTCCAAGTGTTCCTTCGGTCGGGCCGGCAACCCGGCCATTTCCAACATGGTGGGATAGAAGTCCATACCGATGGCAGGCACCTCGCAAACCGATCCCGGTTTTACTTTACCCGGCCACTTCACGATCACGGGTTCGCGGGTTCCCCCCTCGTATGATAAAGCCTTGGCCCCACGCAAACCGCCCGAGCTTTGTTCGGAGGTGCCGCCATTGTCCGCCGTGAAGATGACCACGGTGTCATCGACTGCCCCCGTTTCCTTGAGAACTGCGAGGACGCGACCCACGCTGTCATCAAGGCTCTCGATCATACCCGCATAGGCAGGATGGACCCGTTCGTTTTTTCGTTTCTCGAAACTCGCGGCCTTCTTCTTGTATTTCTCCAGCAAGGCGGGTTTTGCCATGATCGGCCCATGCACCGTGTAATAAGAAAAATAGAGGAGAAACGGCTTGTCCTTCGATTCCTTGACGAACTTGACCGCCTCGTCGGTCAACCTGTCGGTCAGGAAGTCGCCCTCCTTTCCATCGTCCAGGTTTGGCATTCCGAAGGGTGAGAAATATTTGCCTCGTCCCTTGGGTTGCCCCCATTCGCGGCCGGCCACGTTGATGTCGAAACCGTGACTGTCAGGGTAATGCTCCTTGAAATCGGGCTTCCCGATCGGCATGAGGTGCCACTTGCCGGTGAACTGGGTGCGGTACCCTGCCTCCTTGAGAGCCTCCGGCAAGGTGTTCAGTTCGTGGTCCATCTTGGTTTTCCATTTCGGAATGAGAAGCTTTGGGTTTCTTCGCCCGTGTCCGGTGATCCAGTCCGTAAGATGAAGCCTGCCGGGATAGCGTCCCGTGATGATGGCCGCACGACTAGGCGAGCACACGGTGCAGGCGGAGTAGGCGTTGGTGAACTTCATGCCCTCCGACGCCAACTTGTCCAGATGCGGGGTTTCATGGAACTCGGAACCGTAGCAACCGAGGTCACCCCACCCGAGATCATCAACCAGAAAGAAAACGAAGTTTGGGAGTTTAGCCGCGGCCAGATCATGGTTTGGGATAGTTAAAAATAAACCAATGCAAAGGCGCAAAAAAACGTGAAGTGGATTCATCATAAATTCAAGATTCTGGAATCCATACTCGAGAAAGCCAGTTCAAATGAATAGCGTGGAATGTGTAATATAATAGTGGGAAGTTTTGTATAAATTTGATGATTTGGGTTATTCAATGTTTACCCAGTAGAAAATACGAACGCTTATGCCATCAGTAAATCGACGAAAATTTCTTTGTGGAATCGGGGTTTCCATTGCACTTCCGGCACTCGAGTCACTGGGAGTCACCCCCGCTAAATCCACAGCAGCGAAACGCTTTGTTTGTGTTTCACCCAATTACGGGATGAATCCCGGGGGCTTTTTTCCTGAGCAAACCGGTACAAACTATACCTTGCCCACACTTCTCAAGCCCCTCGAGAGACACAAGCAAGACCTCACCGTCTTCACAAACCTGGATCACCCGGAAGTAGGGGGTGGTCACGGATGCTCGAACACCTTGCTCAACGGGGTGGAGCTCAAGGATGCCAAGGAAAACCCGCAAAGACTTCTCTCCCTGGATCAGTTCCTTGCCGAGGAAATAGGGCGGGACACCCGTTTCCCTTCCCTCAGGATGGGTTCCGGCGGGTTTTCATGGTCCAGAGCAGGCGTCATTCTTCCCAGCATGGGTAACCCAAGGCAAATATTCACGCAGTTATTCCTGGAGGACAACCCGAAGGTCAAAGCCAAGCGCAAACAATTTTTAAGCGAGGATGCAAGCATCCTTGACGCCGTTCTCGAGGACACCCGGAGCTTGAGGTCACGCCTATCCAATACCGATCAGGAAAAGCTCGAGGAATACTTGACCTCGATTCGGGACGTGGAACGGAAACTACAGCGACGAACAGAATGGATCGACGTTCCCAAACCGAAGGCGAGTTCCGGGGTGATCGAGGGAGATGACGAAAATGTCGTTGATCTGGCTTATCCCTACAACACCTCCGTGATGTACGAACTCATGGCCCTTGCCCTGCAAGCCAACCTGACCAACGTCATCACCTTCGGGCACCCGGGAGGAAACCGCCTGTTTCCCTTCGACGGAATAACTTTGGGCTACCACTCCCTGACCCACCACGGAAAACGCCCGGATTTACTGAAGGAACTTACCGTCATCGAAACCTTTTATACCCAGCAATTCGCAGGTTTCCTCGATCTTCTCAAGAAGACCAAGGATTCTGAGGATCGCCCCCTACTCGATTCGACCGTGGTAATGTTCGGAAGTGGAATGGGGAACGCCAGTTCGCACTCCAGTCGAAACCTGCCCATAATGGTAACGGGAGGGGGATTGAAGGGTGGTGACCATCACCGGTTTGAGAGAAAGGGCAGGGACGGACGTCCCCTGTGCGATCTTTACGTCTCCATTCTTCAGAAACTTGGCTTGGAGACCGACCGGTTCTCCACCAGTTCGGCAAATTTGAATCATCTGCTTGGATGAAGAAGTTTTTCTTCGCACTTATCGCCAGTTTGCTTGTCACCGGAACGGCAAACGCTGACAAGCCCGACTTGGTCCGTCCGTTCCTCCAGACCTACTGCATCAAGTGTCATGGTGAGGACAAGCAGAAGGGAGACCGGCGCCTCGATCACCTCACTGGCAGCCCGAAAACCCTCGACGAGGCCGAGGCCCTGCAGGAAATCCTCGATCAACTCAACTTGGCCGAGATGCCCCCTGAAGATGAGAAACAGCCCAAGAAGGAGGAAACCAGACAGATTGTCTCCGTCCTCACCCAGGCACTTGCCCGAGCCCGCGAAAACGCCCGCGAAAACCGGGGCAAGGTCGTGCTTCGCCGCCTCAACAGGGCGGAATACCTCAACACCATAAGGGACTTGTTCGACTTGAAGATGGTGGATTTTGATCCCACTGTCACCTTCCCGCCGGACGATCCGACCGAAGGCTTTGACAACGTCGGTGAGGGACTGGTTGCCTCAGGTCACCTTCTTCAGAACTACCTCGATGCAGCCCGGAAAGTCGCGGACAAGGCAATTCGCCCCGGTCCCGAACCCAAGATGATTCATTACCAGGCGGGAGTACAATTTGATCCAAACGGAGGACTGGGCGAAGCCAGTTCCGATAAGGTTGCCCGAAGGGATGCCGGGCGGATGTTCATCAAATTCAGGCAACCCCTCGGCTTGCGCCTGCTGGACAAGAAAAGGGGTGTCCCGGCGGATGGCGAGTACTTGATCCGCTTTTCCGCCAAGGCAGTCCGTAGAAAATCACGCTACAAGGATTCCGACTTGAGGTATAATTCCAATGAACCTATGCGGTTGTCCATCTCGATTGATTCACGTGAGTTGGGAGCGACCGCCCACCGCATAATCGGGGAATACGAAATTCCGGACAACGAATTGATCGAGATCGAACACCGGGTTTGGCTTGAGAAAGGATTCACCTTCCATCTTCACTGGGCCAACGGCCCGAATGGCTCCTTCAAGCGGATCATGCGCAAGGTACTGCCCAAATACAACAAGGACGCCCTTTATCCCGCCCGCAACCCCCCTGAGATGTACATTGGTTCGGGACCCGAACTTCACGTCCGTTCCTTCGAGATCAAGGGCCCCTTCTTCGATCAATGGCCCATGCCTGGGTTTGCCCGCTATTTTCCGGACCCACCCGCAAATCCGAATCCCGATTATCTCGATGCCAGTTTGATCAGGCTGGCAAACCAGGCCTTCAGGCGCCCCGTATCCACTGCGGAGCTCAAGCCTTACCTTGATCTCGCCCGACAATACCTCGAGGAGAAAAAGGATTTCTGGGCCGCAGCTCATTACGGAATGCGGGCCATCCTGACCTCTCCCCGTTTCCTGTACCTAACGGAAAGCGATCCAGGGAAAGGGCCGGAAACCTTGGACGCTTATGAACTCGCCTCCCGGCTTTCCTATTTTTTGTGGAGTTCGATGCCAGACGATCAACTGAGAAAAGCCGCTGCCTCTGGTCAATTGCTTGAGTCCGCCGAGTTGCGCTCCCAGGTTGGACGTATGCTCAAGGATCCCAGGGCCCAGGCCTTGGCCAATAACTTCGTGGGGCAATGGCTACACCTTCGCAAGCTCGGGGAAATGCCCCCGGACCCGGAAAAAAACAAGGCCTATTATGCGGATAACCTGGAGCAGGCGATGCGGGAGGAAACCCGCCATTTCTTCAACCACGTTCTTGCGGAAAACCGGAACCTTCTCGAATTCGTCGATTCGGACTACACCTTCCTGAACGGGGCCCTGGCCCGCCATTACGGCATACCCGGAGTGAACAGCGAAAGCTTCGACAAGGTTTCCCTCCGCCCCGAACATAACCGGGGTGGTTTGCTTGGGCACGGAAGCATTCTTACTGCGACTTCCAACGGAGTGGAAACCCAGCCCGTGGTGCGGGGGGTTTGGGTTTTGGAAAACCTGCTTGGAACTCCCCCCAGTCCACCGCCTCCCGACGTTGATCCAATCGAGCCGGATACCCGGGGCGTGAGCACAATGCGCGAATTGATGGAAAAACACCGCAACAACCCGACTTGTTTCGAGTGTCACCGAAAGATCGACCCCTTGGGCCTTGCCATGGAAAAATACGACCACGTCGGAGCATGGCGCGACCGCTATGCCAAGCGTCTGCCCATTGACGGAAGTGGTAAAATGCCTGACGGCACGTCCATCAATGGTCCTGCCGGCATCAAGCAATACCTCAAGGCGCGACCTGACCAGTTCACCCACTGCCTGACAGAGAAACTATTCATATACGCTCTTGGGCGCAGACTCAGCTTCACCGACCGTGACGATGTCGACCGGATCGTAAACCTCATGCCCAATCTCGATTACGGACTACGGGAATTGATCATGCAAATTGTGGTAAGCGAGCCTTTCCGTTCGAAATGAAGAAACTTTTTCTACTTCTCTTTCTTGCGGGAGCTGTTGGTGCCGCTCAAAAGCCGAACGTCATCCTCATCATGGTTGATGACATGGGACGGGACTGGGTCAGTTGCTACGGAGCCCAACACCAGACCCCCAACATCGACAGGTTGGCCAAGGAAGGCATACGGTACGAGACGGCTTGGAGCATGCCCATCTGTACGCCCACCCGGGTTACCCTGCTCACGGGACAATACCCCTTTCACCATGGCTGGACCAAGCATTACGACGTTCCCCGTCTAGGTGGGGCTGGCTTGCGTCCTGACCGTTTCACCACTTTTGCCCGGCTCTTGCGCGACAACGGGTACTCCACGGTCATAGGAGGAAAGTGGCAGGTCAACCACTTGGGCAAGCAACCAAACATCCTCCAGGAACACGGGTTCGACGAACACTGCGTCTGGCCAGGAGCGGAGGAAGGCAAACCGGAAACCGAACCGAGATACTGGAAAGGCTTCCTGCAAGCCAACGACAGACGGGGCACGGTTGCCTACGGTCCCTATTCGATTAATGAATACCTGATCAATTTCATCCAGCGTCACAAGGACCGTCCCTTTCTCGTCTACTACCCAATGCTCCTGACCCACGGCCCACATGATCTCACCCCTTTTAACCGGGAAAAGAAACCGGAAGGAGAAGCCGCTTTGTACGCTGGGAGCGTGACTTACATGGATCACCTCGTGGGCAACCTTGTTGCTGCCGTCGACAAGCTTGGTCTCAAGGACAAAACCATGATTGTATTTACCGGAGACAATGGCTCGTCGGTCCCCGGCATTCTCCATGGCAAACCCTATCCCAAGGGCAAGAGCGGGGAAGCGGACTGGGGCGCCCACGTGCCTTTCATCGTCCGGGCTCCTTTCCTAAGTAAAGGAGACGTCGTGTCCCGCGACATGATCGATTTCACCGATTTGTATCCGACTTTTCTTGATCTGGCGGGAATTGTACCGCCAAAAAACCTCAAATTGGACGGCAAATCCTTCGTCCCCAGCATGCGTGGAAGCGAAGATCCGTACGAAAAGCGCAGCTGGATATATTCTCAGCTCGAGGGTTTCCGGATGATCCGCGACTGGTATCATATCGTGGACAACAAAGGATCCTTTCACAACCTCACCAAAGACCCTCGGCAAGAGAGACCGGTAAGCAAATTGGACAAGATTGCCCCAGGTCGCCGCCAACGCCTGCAAATGATTCTGGATCGGTTTCCCAAAGATGCCCCTGTGCCTTTTGCGGAGTTCGAATCCAAACAGGAAAAATGAACAACTCAGACAACAAAACGCGGCGTGGCTTTGTAAAGGCATGCGCACTAGTGACCGGAGCTCCTTTCGTGAGTCGCCTCTCCTGGGCGGCAGGCTCTCCCATGCAAAAGCTTCAATACGCGGGCATCGGTCTAGGAGGCAGGGGAATGTTCGACGTTCAGTCGATTTCCAAGCACGAAAAGGTCAAGATGATCGCCGGCGCGGACGTCGATTCGGCGACAGCCAAGAAGCTGGAGGTCCGAATGGAGGGCGTGAAAACATTTTCCGACTGGCGCGAGATGTTTGAAATCATGGGCAAGGACATCGACGTGGTCAGTGTATCCACCCCCGACCACATGCATGGCATCATGGCCATGAGCGCCATGAACCTGGGCAAGCATGTATACGTGCAGAAACCCTTGGCACAAACCATCGGGGAATGCCGGACCATGCAGGCAACCGCTCGGAGAAATAAGGTCATTGTCCAGATGGGTACCCAGGGGGCATCGAGTTTTTATGACCGGATGGCGGTTGACCTGGTTCAACGTAAATTGATCGGAAAGATAACGGAGGCTTGGGTCTTTTGTGGAAAAAGCTGGGGTGACAAGAATCCGCTCCCGGACCGCGAGGATCCCATCCCCGATGGGCTCGACTGGGATGGATGGCTCGGAGTGGGGGAAAAGCGTCCCTACATGAAGAAATATTATCACCCCAAGAACTGGCGAAAGAGACAAGGCTTCGGAACAGGAACCTTGGGGGACATGGGTTGTCATATTTTCAACTCCATGTACAGGGGGCTGGCTCTCACCGCCCCAAAAAGAGTCCGTTCCCAAACAGCCGTTCCCAATGAACACAACTGGACGAGCAACGAGCGAGTCGAATATGAGTTCCCGGGCACTCCCTTCACCGATGGCGACCTCAAGGTTTTCTGGATCAGTGGGCGCCAACGGGCTCCCGAAGAACTGACCGCCTTGATCCCCAATGATGTCAAATTCAGGTTCGGATGCTTGCTGAAGGGAGAGGAAGGCGTCCTCTTGTTAAGGCACGGCAATGCCCCGATGCTGCTGCCGATCGAGAAATACCAGGGTGTGAGGCCAAAAAAGATGAAAGCCATTGGCCATCATAATGCCTTCATTGACGCGATTCTCGATGGTGACCGGTCACGCTTGCTTTCCCCGATCGATTTTGCCGCCCCCATGACCGAATCCATCCTGCTGGGCAACGTCGCCATGCAAAACTCTCCCGACTGGCTGGAGTGGGATGCTGCCAACCTTGACTTCACCAACAACGATAAAGCCAATGCAAGCGTTAAGCGAACCTACCGCAGCGGCTGGGAGATCATGGGCGTATGAAAACCACCATACTTTTCATCCTAACCGTGGCCGCACTCGGCGTCTTCGCAGCCGACACCGAAAACGACGAGAGCGACTTCGTGTCTATTTTCGACGGCAAATCCATGACCGGCTGGGTCGGCAACGTTGACGGCTACGAAGCCAAGGATGGCATCCTCAGTTGCCTCCCGGGAAAGGGAAAAGGCGGCAACGTCTTCCACGAACAGGAGTACGATAATTTCGTTCTACGTTTCGAATTCAAACTGACCCCTGGTGCCAACAACGGTTTGGGTCTGCGCTGCCCGCTGGAGGGAAAGCCATCATCCAAGGGCTTCGAAAGCCAGATTCTCGACAACACCTCGAAACGCTATGCGAAGCTGAAGGACACCCAATATCACGGTTCCCTGTACAAGCGCGTGGCGGCCAAACGCGGTTTCCTGAAGCCCGTCGGCGAGTGGAATAAGCAAGAAGTCATCATGGACAAAGACTACGTCAAGATCATCTTGAACGGCACCGTCATTCTCGAGGACGATGATATCGGTCGTTTTAAGCGACCCAGCAAAGGGCATGTGGGTTTTCTTGGTCATGGGTCGTTGGTTCAGTTCAAGGAAGTCTGCATCAAGGAGATCAAAGAATGATACGACTTTTTTTTTCATTTCTGCTCTTTGCGCCCTGTCTTAAGGCGGCAACCCCAACCAACTTCATCCAAATCCTTACCGATGATCAAAGGTGGGGAGACCTGAAATCCTATGGACATGCGCAACTGAAAACGCCACATATTGACCATCTGGCGACTGGCGTCGCAACTTTCCAGCAGAAATCGTCAGCAAAGCAGAGGAAAAATAATTATGTCTGTGAATGTTTTCACGGAAGAACAAAGCTCATACTTCATGAGTCGAGTTGGGTCAAAGAACACCAAGCCGGCTGGAAAATCATGGGAGTCTAGACGGATGACCTTTCGTTCCCTCGCTTTTCTTGTCCTCTCGGCCGTTTGCTCGCTTAGCGCCGGGGACAAGCCCAACGTTCTCTTCATCATCTCGGACGACCTCACTGCGAATGCTTTGGGTTGTTACGGGAACAAACTCTGCCAGACACCGAATATCGACCGGTTGGCCACCAAGGGCACCCGGTTCACGCGGGCCTATTGCCAAGCCACTTTCTGCGGGCCTTCACGGGCATCCCTCATGTTCGGGTATTACCCCTATGCAAGCAAGGCAACCGGTTACACCAGCGGACGCAAAGAAGTCGGTGCAGACAAGGACAGTTGGGCCCAGCACTTCAAAAAGAATGGCTATCACAGCGCCCGCATTTCAAAAGTCTTTCACATGGGCGTTCCTCCCGACATCACAAAGGGTGGTGACGGGGCCGACGATCCGGAATCATGGAATGAGGCCTACAACAGCAAGGGCCTGGAAACGAAGTTACCCGGACTAGCCGAACAGTTGTCGAATAATCCAGGTGGCTTGAAGAAAGGCACGGGTAGCAGCCAAAGTTTCAATGTCGTCGAGGCCGAGGGCGATGATCTGGTTCACTCGGACGGCAAAACGGCACAGAAAGCCGTCGAGCTCCTCCACAAATACAAGGATATGGAAAAGCCCTTCTTTTTGGCAGTGGGATTCGTACGACCACACGTTCCTTTGGTCGCTCCGAAAAAATATTTTGCTCCTTACCCGCTCGGTAAAATTGTTTTGCCGCCCAAAATTCCGGGTGATCAGGACGATATTCCCCAGAATTCGGCTAATAAGCGAACGACCGCCAATTACAAAATGGACTTGAACCAACAGAAAGGCACGCTCCGCGCCTATTACGCATCGGTCAGCTTCGTCGATGCGTTGGTCGGCAAGATCCTCACCGCGCTGGAGGTAACTGGCCAGCGTGACAACACCATCGTGATCTTCACCAGCGACCACGGTTACCACCTGGGTGAACACGACATGTGGCAAAAGGTCAGCATACACGAAGAGTCCGCCAAAGTGCCTCTGATCATCAGCGTTCCAGGCAAAAAGCCAGCCCTTTGTCACTCCTTGTCGGAATTGATCGATCTTTACCCCACGGCATCCAACTTGTGCGGCTTGAAAATACCCGGCAATATTCAGGGCAAGGACATATCGGGCATGCTCGACGATCCCGCCGTCAAGGTGCGCGATGCTGCCCTCTCCAGTGGCAAAGGCAGACTGCTCCGCACCGAAAACTGGGCCTTGCTCGACTATGGAAAAACCGGGGAACTCTATGATATGGAGAAAGACCCCAAGCAATACGCCAACCTCTTTGGTGATTCCAATTACGCCGAGGTGCTAGCCAAGCTAAAAGCAAAACTCAAAGCCAAGCTAAGCGAAATAGGCGAGAATGATCTGGGCAAAAAAATTAGGCAAAGGAAGACCACCGAGTGATCGAAAACAAACAGACCTTCACATCACTTGCTATCCTGTTATTGGCTCCGACGATGGCTTCTGCTGCTGCTCTAAAACTCCAGTTACCGACACTTTCCAAGGACAAAGCCGACACTTTCGTGGTGATGTCGTTCAATATTCTTCAGGGTGGCGGTCATGCGCCCAAGGTGGGGTTCCCCAATGGCGCGTTCGACGGGTCGAGGAAGGACGACATTGCCCGCGTAATTACGGCATGCCGAGCGGACGTAGTGGGAGTCCAGGAAGATGACGGCTCTGATGGCTTGCTGAAGGAACTGGGCCGTGATTGGCATCGCGCCGGGAATGTTTATGCGAAGCACCCACTCACGCAGATTGCCGGGGGTGTGCGCGTACATCTGCCAAACAATCGGTTGTTCATGGTCGTCAATACGCACTGGTGGCCGACTGATGGATACGGGCCCAGCATCGTTCAAAAGCGGCTGAAAAAGGGCGACGTGCCTAAAGACCTAGACAGATTTGAGGCACAAATCCTTAAAACAACCTCAGGGATTGCACGCGGACCGCGTGGCTATCTAAGTCTGATCAATCGTGTAAAACCGCTCATCCAAGCCGGTGAAGTGGTTGTGGTGACAGGTGATTTCAACGAGCCGTCACATCAAGACTGGACGCAAGCCGCCGCAAAGCGAGGCATGGATCGGTGGGTGAAGAATACGAGCGGGCGACCACTGCGATTCAAGGTTGCGTGGGCAGGGTCGGTGGCGCTTGAGAAGGTCGGATTGAGTGATGCCTATCGAACGCGGTTTCCAGACGAGATAAAGAAGCCCGGCAACACGTGGACGCCGCCATATCCTGATGGGCTTCCTGGTCGCCAACCTTACCACCACCAGGTGCTCGACCGTATTGATCGCATCCACTTCACCGGAGTTCACCTCCGCGTGCTGGATGCAGCCGTTGTGGGCGAAGACAAGAGAATTTGCGAAATTGCGCACAGCGGCCCGTGGGTTTCCGACCATCGTGCGGTGGTCGCGACATTCGAATTTACGGGCAGTGCTGAAAAATTGAGCAACCCTAAAAACGACCGGAACAAGTCAAAGGGAACCAAGTACTGAGACTCATTATGAAATCGAGATCCGATGAATAGACCTTTCCTGATCCTCTTCGCGTTACTGCTTCCTCTGGTGGGGTGGGCTGAGATAAAAAAGCCCAAACCGAATATCGTGCTGATCCTGACAGATGACCTCGGTTGGCAGGACGTTAAATGTTATGACATCGATGAGCCGAGCCCGATGGAGACACCGAACATCGATGCGTTGGCTAAAAAAGGCGTTAAATTCTGGCAGGCCTACGCGCCGGCTCCGACCTGTGCCCCAACGCGGTGCGCCATCCTGAGTGGCATTCACCCCGCTCGAGCGCAGAAAACCCACGTCGTGGGAGGCGCCCCTCCTGCGCCGCATCACCTACGGGGCTGGTCGATGATGTCGCCGTGGTACAGCGGTCGTATGCCCGAGGATACCGTCACCATTGCGCGCGCGCTTAAATCGGCCGGATACGTCACAGGACACAGTGGCAAATGGCATGTTGCGATCAATCACAACGCATTTCCTCAGCCTGAAGACGTGGGCTTCGACTGGACGCGACACGAACGAGGAGCGACCGAACCCATGCGTCCGCACAGGATGACCGGCTTCGCAACTCGCCACACAGACGATCCATTCCGGCTCGATAAAGAAGATTTTCCTTACCATCAAAATAGCGAGGACGCGGTGACGTTTCTGCGTGAACACAAGGACCACCCCTTCTTTCTCTACTACGCGACTTGGCTGGTACATACTCCAATTCATTCACGCAGCAAGGCATTGCTGGACAAATACGTAAAGAAACTCGGTGTCCGGTTACCTGATAACCCTCATCAAAAATGGATGAAGGAAGGGCAATCCAATCCCTTCTATTGTGCGATGGTAGAGATGCTCGACCACTATATAGGCAGGCTCTTGGATTATCTGGAGGAAACCAATGATCCACGTAGACCCGGTCATAAGCTCATTGAAAACACCTACATCATCTTTACTTCCGATAACGGGGGAATGGAAGGTAGCCGCAACCAAATTATTACGGATAATTATCCACTCGACCGTGGCAAGATTTCCCTGATGGAAGGAGGCACCCGCGTCCCGCTAATAATAACCGGTCCGGGCATTGCCAAGGGAGTTGAATCGAATGTTATGGTAAACGGTCTCGACTTCTATCCGACTATCCTTTCCTGGACTGGGACAAAATCCCCCAAGGACAAACACCTGGATGGCTGTAATCTGGCCCCCTTTCTCAGGCAGGGCCCAACCAATCCCAACCTTGTTCGCGAAACCAACAATAAGGTTCGCAACTCCATGGTCTGGCATTTCCCGAATAGCGCCGCGTTGGAAAGCAGCATCCGCATTGGTGACTATAAACTAGTTCGTAACTACGACCACGTAAACAACGCGAATAACCACGAACTTGAACTATACCGGCTCTACAATGCAAAAAACGGTCGCACTGTTCGCGAAGACATTGAGGAACAGAAGAATTTGGCCAATTCCATGCCCGGAAAGACTCGAAAAATGAACCAGCGTCTTACTGAAATCCTAACCGAAATGAAGGCCAGTTATCCGTATTACAACCCGCACGGAAGTCGTGCTCCAGCAACCAAGAAGAATGTGTGCGCCGTCCTTTCCCATCAGCAGACCGGCAATACTGTCCAATTCACCTACCGGGAAAAGGGAGCCAAGGTTCTCCGCGCAAACCTTATCTACACCCTCAACGGTGGCGCACGCTACGAGGAATGGTTCCGGGCTCCGGCCAAACTGGTTGGCGACAATAAGGTCTACGCGCAGTTGCCAAAAGGCACCACCCATTACTTTTTAAATCTCATCGATGAAAACAACTTCCTCCGCAGTCACCCTGAAGTGCTGGACCCAAAAACCTTTAGTAAAAGCAATGTGAAATACACTGAGAAGGCGTTGAAAGCCAAACCCTCCATGATCAAGAAGAGTGATCTGGGCGAAAAAAATTGATAAAGAAAAAATGACAAAGCCATACCTATCCTTTCTTGTTCTAATTCTTTCTTTTACAGTTTTGGCCGAGGCAAAAAGTCCCAACGTTGTCTTCGTTTTGTTCGACGACATAGGTTATGGGCAGCCGCCGAGCTACCGGAAGGGTTCGCCGTTCAAGACGCCCAATATCGATCGCCTCGCGGAGCAGGGTATGCGATTCACCGACGCCCACTCGGCCGCCGCCAACTGTACGCCGACCCGCTACGGTGTATTGACCGGACGGTACCCTTCACGCATCGGTCAGTTTGGGGTACTGAAGACTTATTCGAAACCGATCATTCCCAAGACCCGAATGACTGTGGCATCTTTCCTCAAGGACCAAGGCTATCACACTGCCTGCATTGGAAAGTGGCACCTCGGAATGAACTGGGTGGACGTGAAAAAAGGCAAGCCCGAGGAACTTCCTATTGGGGCCCGTATGACTGAGGGACCAAACGCCCTGGGCTTCGATTATTTCTATGGCTTCACACATGCCCGCAACATCGGGGGAATCATCGAGCAAGACAAGGTGGTGGCCAACGTGAAGGGCATCGAGAACCAGCCCATGATGATCAAGAAGGCCTTGGAGTATCTCGACCAGCGGGCCAAGGAGGACAAACCGTTCTTCCTCTATTTTCCGATGTGCCCGCCCCACAGCCCGATCGTGCCGGCGGAGGAATTCGTGGGCAAGAGCGGCATACAGGGCAAGGAAGGCAAATACGGCGACTGGATTTATCAGGGAGACCATATGCTGGGCCAAATAATGGAAGCCTTGAAACGCAACGGGCAAGTTGAGAATACGCTCCTCATCGCCACCGGGGATAACGGTGCCGCCGGTCGAACCTACGAACCGCTGAGAGACAATAAGAGCAGCATCTACGAAGGTGGGCACAGGGAACCGTTTGTGGCTCGCTGGCCAGGCAAGATCAAGGCGGGCTCCTCGAGCGACCAGGTGATTTGCCTGAACGATCTATTCGCCACTTGCGCGGATCTGCTTGGCAAGGACTTGCCTCCAGATGCGGCGGAGGACAGTGTGAGCATATTGCCCGCCTTGCTGGGAAAGGCGAAGGCACCGGTCCGGGAAGCGACCATCCACCAGGCCCCCGCGGGTCTGGCCATCCGCCAAGGCGACTGGAAATTGATCACCTTGCGAAACGGAACACGCGAGCTCTATAATTTAAAGGATGACCTTAGTGAGACACGTAACCTCCTCGAGAATAACAAGGAAGAGGCTGCAAGGTTAAAGAAGTTGTTGCAGAGCTACATCGATAAGGGACGTAGTACCCCCGGACCAGCCCAAAACAACGAATTTGATTTCGACCTGGAGAAATCCGAGGACAAGAAAAGGAACAGGAAGAACAAAAAGAATCCCGAAGAGGAAAAGTAATTTTCATGAGAGAGTGAAAGCAAATAAAAGAACAAGCTTTCTCCAATTCTTGGACAAACACAGCGCGAACAATTCATTATGAATACAAAACCAGGCTTTTACACGGGATTCATTCTTTTGAATTTTGTAATTTTTCTGCTTCCTCAACTTTCTTCCAAATCGACGCGACCCAACTTCATAATAATTATCGGGGACGACGTTGGCTGGGATGCCTTCGGGTGTACAGGCATGAAGGAAGCGAGGACTACGTCGATAGATAAGTTGGCAAATGAATCATGCATGATGACCCGCTTCTATTGTAGCGTTTCCCAATGCGCCCCCTTACGGGCCGAACTTTACACCGGCCTGCTACCCAAGAACAACGGCGTGCTGGCAAATGCAGTGAAGGAGAAGCGAACAGGGGTAAAAAATATCGCAGATCATTTGATCCCGCTTGGGTACAAGGTTGGCTTGTCAGGAAAGAAGCACTTTGGCTTGGGTTCCGCTAAGATCGACGTGATCCCGGGATTCGCTTCCAATGCGAATGGCTCAAACCAGGTACATTCTTTCGATGGAGTCGAAAAGTATGTTTCTCAAGCGAAGATGAAAGGAAACTTGTTTTGCGTAATTATTGGAACCACCCATGCCCACCATCCGTGGGATCATGGAAAAGAATCAAATTACCCCGTGGAAAAAGTAAAATTGCGACCGCACTATATTGATACACCCGCTGCCCGCCAGGCTGTTGCAAAACATGCAGCCGAAGTGGAAGTGCTGGATCAACAAGTCCGCGAGACTCGCGAATTCATGAAGAAGATGGATTTGGAAAAGGACACCATTCTGATCTTCTTGAGCGAGCAGGGCATAGCGATGCCACGTGGTAAATGGTCTCCCTACGAGCACGGGTCGAGGGCTCTTTGCCTGGCCCAATGGAAAGGACGTATCCTGCCTAGGCAGACATCCGCTCTCGCCATGTATTGTGATATCGTTCCCACCTTGATTGATTTCGCAGGAGGGAAGGATCCCCACTTGGACGGCAGGTCACTCAAGGAATTATGGACCGACAACCAGGCAAAAAGCCATCGTGATGAAATCCTGATCTCCAACGTCCACCCGTTTTGGCAAAAGGCGATCGTCACGGACACCTACAAACTGATCTGGACCGGGCACCCTGAAAGGGAGCACATCTGGGGGAATTTCACCTCCAAAGGAAAGTTTTTCGCGAAGCCATGGACCGAGTGGAAAGAGAAGGCGCAAACTGACGAAACGGCAGCCCACAAAATAGAACGCGTCCTCCAACCCAAGGCCTTCGAACTTTACGACGTCGTGAACGACCCGTACGAAATCAACGATCTGTCCAACCTTTCCGAACATCAGAAAAGAATCACAACCTTGAGGGCAAAACTTAACAAGCTCATGACCGATTGCGGGGAATCAACCACCCCGCCCCAAGCGACAGCACCCAAGAAAAAGAAAGACAAGATCAACCGTCGAAAACCCCGAAAAGCTTCAAACTAAAAAATCATGAATTCAAATATCTACCTTTCAACCAAACTGGCCTTTTTTGCCTTTGCCCTTGTTGCTTTCCTTCCGCTTTCCGGAAAAGAACAAAAACCCAACATCCTTTGGATCACCAGCGAGGACAACAGCATCGAGTGGGTCAGTTGTTACGGTAGCAAGAACGCCAAGACCCCCCACATCGATCAACTGGCAAAGGAAGGTTTCCGTTACCTCTACTGTTTCGACAACGGCGCGGTCTGCGCCCCAACCCGCTCCTCCTGGATCACGGGGATGCACTCAATCTCCAACGGAACGCAACCGATGCGAAGCGGATTCGAGATTCCCGCCTCAATCAGCTTTTATAACGAACTCCTACAAAAAACGGGCTACTTCACAAGCAATTGCTCGAAGACGGACTACAACTTACGCGGAACCAGAGGAAGAAACCCCAATGATTTCTGGAACTATTCCGGAGGTGATTACGCAGGCACTTGGAAAAAGCGTAAAGAAGGCCAGCCATTCTTCACCGTATTTAATATCGGGCACAGTCATGAATCCAGAGCCTTCGGCGATCATAAGGACGAATCCACCGACCCCGACAAGATGATCCTCGCCCCATACCATCCGGATCTCCCCGAAATGCGCAACACCTATGCCAAATATGCAGCCGCAGTTGCAAAAATGGACGAGTCCGTCGGGGAAGCCGTGGCCAAGCTCAAGCAGGACAAGCTCTACGAAAACACCATCATCGTCTACAACTCGGACCATGGCGGAGTCCTCGCCCGCAGCAAACGCTTTCTTTATTCCAGCGGAATTCACTGCCCTTT
>JABJCN010000102.1 GCA_018668635.1 Opitutia bacterium | reverse complement strand
GGCGGTTACAGGAACACATATTTTTATATCGACTACAAGACAGGTATTGCAGCGAGTATTTACAGCCAGCATTTACCATTCAACCATCCAGCAACAATTTCGCTTTTTGAAAAGTTTTCGGAAGTGTTCTACAAGAACTTCAAGTAGTCCTTTGATGCGTCCATTGGCAAAAAACGACTATCGGCTGGTCAATCCTTCATCAGTTGGCTGCCACGTTGAACCAGTCACCTGTGATATTCTTGTTCCAAGCGTACAGTCCTGAATTTGACGGCATCAGATAGTACCATGAATTGTTGGTGCAGGAATACACCCAAGGATACTCCAAAAAATCCTGCCCCCTCCCCCCGAGTGGAGCAAGTGCAGCAGAATCCCCAATAGAAGTGGTCCGCTACAGCGATCTGTTCGATTTCTTTGATAAACATGAACAACGAAAATCTAACCAAAACTCACATTGAACTCTATAAGAATGGATCAAAATGGTTGGAAACCCCCTACCTAAATGGTCAGGAGCATGGTACGCAGACCGGATTCTACCCGAACGGATCAATAATGTCAAAAGTTGCCTACGTAAACGGCAGGCGCCATGGCACAGAGATTCAATTCCGTATGGACGGAACCAAGCGCTGGGAAGCACCCTACGTGAAGGGCAAGGAGCATGGCACGTGGATTCATTACCACGAGGACGGATCAAAGGAGGAAAAAGTAGTCTGGAAAAATGGTGAGTTCGTCACCTCTAAGCGTTTCTAACCCGCCGCGGTGTCGTACGTCACGGTGAAATCCAATTGTTTAATTTGGCTTTGCTTGTTGCGATGATTTGCGTTCACGGCAACGGCGGCGGATCAGGAGACATGGGACAAGGACTACGAGATAGACACAGAAAAACCGCTCTGGTAGGGTAAATCTGAGATTGCAATTCATGGCAATGGCTGAATAATAAATTTCTTATTTCCATAGGTGAAAACCCTATGGGTTACATTTTCCCTGTACCGCCTGTGTGGCAGGCAAATCTTGATGCTCGCCGCTGAAATACCCAGAACCAAAAAAAATTCCGCTATTGAACCGGATGCCCAAAAGGACACCCAGATTGATCGCTATGAATTGAAGTATGTGGTTGACCCAAATATTGTCCCAGCAATCCGGGACTTTATTCAGCCTTTCGTCAATCGGGACTCCAACGGGATCGGCGAAATTCCGGAATATATCGTGACCACCCTGCAACTGGACTCGACAAATGCCGCCCTGCACTACGCCAAGGAACGTAAGGCCTACAGCCGGTTTAAATTGCGGATACGGACATACGGGACGGATGGGAAGTGTCCATATTTTCTGGAGATCAAACGCAAGGTGAACACCATGATTCTAAAGAGTCGTGCAATCCTGCAGCCATCTGGCTACTCCCGTGAAAATATTGTTCGACCGACAACACTCATCCCATTCAAGACTGAATCCGAGAGTCTGAACTATCTGGAATTCGTACGGTTGGTAAACGAGATCGGGGCCCGGCCGACCATTTTTATCCGCTACATACGGGAATCCTATAAAGGCACGAGTGAAAGTTACTCCCGGGTGACTCTGGACCGATCAATTACTTATCGCCCCGCAAAGGGAAGCTGGGATTTTCCACATCAGGAAAAGCGCTGGTATGCGCTGGATACCCAGGCAAGCCTGCGGAGGGAGTTTCCTGGATATATCCTGGAACTGAAATCCGGCGCGGAATTGCCCTGCTGGATGGCTGAACTGATAGAGCGGTTCAACCTGGTCCGCACAGGATTTTGTAAATATTCTGCAGCAATGAGGCTTGAATCTATTTTTACGGGACGGCAATATTCCGTCTCTTCCGAAAACTGCACCTACGAAGATGGCTCCGATTATTAACGCAATTGGCCCGGCACGGGCTTACAATGTACTGGAAATCCTGTTGTCACTGAACATCAGTTTCGTCATGGCAATGGTACTGGCATGGACCTACCGGCATACGCATGGCGGGTTCTCCTACTCCCGGTCGTTCGTCCAGTCTCTGGTATTGGCAGCGATCGTCAGCTGTATCATGATCATTGCAATTGGGAATAACCTGGCGCGTGGACTGGGTATCCTGGGGGCATTGGCATTGATTCGTTTTCGAACACCAATCAGGGATCCACGGGATATCATCTTCCTGTTTGCCTCACTGGCGTCGGGAATTGGAGCCGGAGCCCAAGTTTTTGGCGTGGCGGTTATTGGGCCGATTTATTTCTGTCTGGTTGCAGAGTTTTTATATTTTGCCCCATTTGCCTCAAGACGCAACTTTGAGGGACTGGTGCGATTTATCCTGGTGGAGGAACATCGGGACAACATTGCCCAGGTGCAGGATTTATTCAGTCAATACACCTCGTCCACCAGCATGGTGGCAATGAGGGAAGCAATCCAGGGTGGAGCCATGGAGTATTCGTACCAAGTGCGGTTGCTGGATCCTTCAGGCCGGACAGAACTGGTAGCCGGTCTTGAATCACTCAATGGCGTTGAAGAGGTCAGTATGGTGATGCAACGTTCAACAGTGGAAATATAAAGGGCATGTCACACGAAACTCCCAATATCCCACATGTAAAACATAGCGGCAGTTCCCCTATGGTTCGCGCCTGGCCGTTTCTGGTCTGGGTTGCGGTCTGTGGATTGATTGTATGGCTCTTCACCACCGGTGGTAGTTATGACCAGCTGAATGGTGTCGTCGACTACAAGATGGAGTCTGTGGCCAGCATGGATAACGGAAAGGTGGCTCATGTTTTCACGGTTGTGGACACAAGGGTAAAGAAGGGCGATCCACTGGTTCAAATGGACACGAGCCTGCTCGATGAAGAGATTGAGGCCTTGCACCAAACGATCATCATTGAACAACTTGAACGAGAACGCCGCTTCACCTCCATGGTGCAAGGGATACGGGCCGACATACAGGAGACAATGCTTGTGCAATCCCAGGATCAGGCGGAACTGGAAGTACTCAAGGTCGAGCTGGAACGTCTTGAGGCACTACTGTCACAAAAGCTGATTGATCGAGAGACCGTGATCCGACAAAAGGCCCGGGTGGCCATACTGAACAGGAACCTTACCGAATATCCCAAGGTACTCAGTGGATACCGCAAGGACTTGGCCAAGGCGGAGTCCCTGAGTAAAAAGGCACAAGAAGTTGAGTCTTCAAAGAATGGTAAGAACTCTCTCGATTCAACCAGTGAGAGACTTGACTACCTGTTTAAACGGAAGGCACAATACACCCTGCGGGCAGCAAACGATGGGACTGTTAACCAAATTTTCCATCAGCGCGGTGAAGTCGTAGCCGGTGGCACGGCAATCCTTAAACTCATCATCGAAGAGCAGGATGCAGAAGGCAACTCAACCAAGACGGTTCAAGGACTTCTGCCTGAAAAATTTGCCCATTATGCAAAAGCTGGATCAGAGGCCACAGTGTATCCCATCATTGCACCGGATGCAGTGGTCAGGATGGAGGTGGTTTCGGTGACCCCGCACATGGTGACTGTACCCGATCAGGCAAGCGCCCTGCCAAATGGCATCATTCGTGGACGGGTTATACTCCTGCGCCCAAAGGCAGGCCAACCACAGGATCGTATCGACCAACTGTTACATGGTGAAAGCGTGGTAATTCGAGTGAAACCAAAATCCCTACTGGATCTTCTCAAGCAAATCTGAGCCATGTGCAGATATTTCCGGTTTTTTTCGCTGTGCCTACTAGCCACTCTGCTGATCATAAAAGCAAGGGCACAAAAAGATGGCGAACCAACGGAGGTTGGCCCTCAAGTTCTGACAATGGACAATGCGCTTTCCCTTGCATTGGAAAATCAAGTCAACACTGCAGCCGGACGGGCTGGGTTGCGGGCCGCAGAAGCTCGGCTTGAAGCGACCGGATTATTCCCGAGTCCAGAGTTGCGATTGACCCATGACGAGCGCTGGACCGGAGAAACCGGAAAGGAATATGCAATTCGAATCAGTCCGCCAAACCCCGGGGTGATCAAGGCACTAAAAACAGAGGGTGAACTTGGTATAAATCTGGCGAAGGTTCAACTGGATGGACAGCGATGGACCACAGTCATTGACACGCGAATTTTTTTCTATGAGGCACTTCATGCACAAAAGCTTGTCCAGCATACCGAGAAAAAAAGTGAAGTCGTGGCGAAAAAGAAGGCTCTCTACGAAATGTTACTGGCCAATGGACAGGCGACCCTACCCACCGTGCTGGAAGTGCGGTTAGAATTCCTGGAGATTGCGAGACAACTGGAATCTGTCATGCAGACCAAAAAAAATGGAATGAATCGTTTGCTGGCCCGCACCGGATTGCCCACGAGCTCAAAACCAACGCTTGGTGGCGGGTTTGAAAGCCCCCTTCCAATGATCAGTGAACTGCAAGCAGAAACACTGTTAAAAAAATACTCAGACCGGAACCCGATGGTCTCCTCCATGAAACTTCAGGCGGAAATGGCGGAAACCCGTACGGATCAGGTTGTAGCAAGAAACCGATTGTGGATCAATTTCATACAGGCAGGATATAGCGAGACCTCCAATTGGTGGGAGGAAGAAGACTGGAGATTCCGTGCGGGAATTCACATACCATTATTTGACCTCAAGGGAAAGGCTGTTGACGCAGCAAAAGCAGAGCAGGAGGCCCTTGCCGCACAGGTTGAGGTAGCACGTCAATTAGTCCGCGTAGAACTGGTGGAGGCATTGGGAAACCTTCAAGATACAGCCCAGACCCTTAAAGAAGCAAAAGATCTCTCGGATGGAATAGAAAAAGAAGTGGAAAGGACATTGAAGGAAGATGCCAGCGCCCCAGAACCAACTCTGCCTCCACAGACTCGTTTCCGCTTAATGGAAGGACTGTTGCGAATTTCAGAAGCCAAACTTTCAAATGAATATCGCTATCAGGATGCCGTTCTTCAATTGGAGGCAGTGCTTGGTGAAAGACTGGGGGAATTGCTTTCCAACTAGGTTTGTTCGAGTCAATAATGCCTCAGTCGATATTCTTGCCTTCTACCCTTGTGTGCAGTATATTGAATATATCATATATTGCCTACAAACTTCTGCATTCCAGAAGGATGGCGCACCCAATTATGTAGCTACAAAAAAAGCTGCCCATGTCAAAAGACCAACCTGATCAAAGCTTATTCATGAATGGTTTCCTTAAGAAAACCATATTGTTGTTTTTTACCATACTGGCAGGACAAGTCCTGGGGCATACAGACCTTGTGCTCACCGAGATCATGTATAATCCAAAGGGTTCTGATGACTACGAGTTCGTTGAGTTCTACAATGCTGGGACAGAGTCCTTAAACCTATCCGGGTACTCTCTTGTAAAGGATGCAAATGATGACGGACTGGCCTTTTCCTTTCCCTCAGTTACATTGGCTGCCGGGGCCTTCATGACTGTCGTTGAAAAGTCCAGTTATTTTCAGCAACGCTATCAATCGGCATCCTCCCCCTATTATCAGGATAATCTGATCGTGGCCGGAGCCTGGTCGGGAGGACTTGGAAACAAGGGGGAAATAATCATTCTCAAGGATGCCTTGGGGCAGGAGATCTTTAGCTTTAAATATGATGACAAGGGTGATTGGCCTGTTGAGGCTAGCGGGTTGGGCAGTTCCTTGGAATTGAAAAACCCGACAAAATACAAAACGCTAACCTCGGTGGAAGAACGCAACAAATATCTTGGAGATGGAGACAACTGGCGGGCAAGCGCCGACTACCACGGGAATCCGGGAAGAGACGGCGGCAAGGCATCCCAGAGTGTTGTAATCAACGAGATTCTCGCTAATACAGACGGGGAGATTACGGATACCATCGAAATCTATAATCCCACCTCAGACACAATTGATATTGGCGGTTGGTATTTGAGTGACTCGACCACTTTTGAAAAATACAGGATTCCCGATGAGACATTGCTGGCGCCAGAGGCATATGCCACTTTTGATGAGACCCAGTTCAATCCGAATGGGGAATGGAATCCCAACCGGGGTGCCCAAGGGGCAACTGAATTCAGTTTCAGCGGCTCAAAGGGTGATCAAGTCTACCTGATCCAGGTGGATGAGACGGGGAATCTAATCCGCATGGTGGATCATGTGGAGTTCGGCCCTACAAAAAGTGGGGAATCCTTCGGTCTTTGGCCGGATGGAGATGGTGTTTTCACTCCCATGACAAGCTTTACCTCGGGGTCTGTAAACAGTGGACCACGTATTGGACCTTTGGTTATCACGGAAATAATGTACAATCCAGGAGACCAAGCCAATGCCAACGAACTGGAGTTTATTGAAATTCACAACTCCGGATCCAACAACGAGGACCTGAGTGACTGGACATTGGAAACAGCGATTGGATTCTCATTTCCACAAGGCGCAATATTGACAACTGGAAGCTATCTACTCGTGTGCGGTTTCAATCCTGCAGACCCGGCAAAGCTATCCGGTTTCCAATCCAAATATGGAATAGATGACTCGATTACAATCTTGGGACCATGGACGGGATCCCTTAGTAACAACAGCGAAAAAATCCAGCTAAAGAGACGCGATCTGACCGGGGATCTTCAGACCAATATTACAACTGGATCAAGCTTCTATCCACTTATAATCGAAGATGAAGTTATCTACTCGGACGATGGCGACTGGCCAACCCGTGCAGATGGTATCGGTTCCTCCCTATCAAAGAAAACGAATGGCACATGGGGAATGGATGCGGAAAACTGGCGCTCCAGTAATGAATTCGCGGGAAATCCAGGCACTGCAGGAAAACCCGAAGGGGAAATTGCCATCACAGAGGTCCTTTCCCACACAGATTATCCACAACAGGATACGATTGAACTTTTTAATCCCGGAGGTTCCAATGTCGAAATTGGGGGATGGTACTTGAGTGACACATCTGAAAATGCAACCGATTCCGAGAATTTCAGAAAGTATCAGATTCCCGCAGGAACCATCATCCCAGCAGGTGGCTACCTGACATTCGGTGAATCCCATTTTAATCCTAATGTGAACCAGCAAACCGGCCTCGGCACACCGGCGGCAAACCACTTTGCATTATCAAGTGCCTATAATGATGATGTCGCCCTGGTGGAGGCAAATGATGATGGAACCCTTGTTCGGATAGTGGACCACGTGGAATTTGGTCCATCAGAGAACGGTGTGTCTTTTGGTATTTGGCCAGATACAGAGGGACGATTTTACCCAATGAAGGAGCAGACCCTTGGTGAAACCAACACTGGTCCATTGATTAACCCTGTGGTAATTTCTGAAATTCACTATAATCCTGGTGATATGGCAAACGCTTCAGAGCTGGAGTTTGTTGAATTATACAACACAGGTTCGAGTCAGTTGAATCTGGCAAACTGGAAGTTGAGCAAGGCAGTAGAATTTAATTTTAATGCCGCACATAATATCGCGGCTGAAAGCGCACTTGTGATCGTTGGTTTTGACGTTACTGATTCCACAAAGATTTCCGCCTTCCGGACCCGATACGGAATAAATGAATCAGTGACGGTTATTGGCCCATGGACCGGAACTCTTTCAAATGCAGGGGAGGCACTGGAATTGCAAAAAAACGATATCTTGGAAGTCCCCATTGACGGTGCAATCCCATTCTACCCAATGGTTTTTGTTGAACGTGTACGTTATGATGACAAAGCCCCATGGCCAGTTTCTCCGGACGGGTTGGGGAACTCACTGGAACGTGTGGATCCATATGTATGGAGCGATACAGAAAATAATTGGGGGGCCTCAATCGGCAACCCAACCCCCGGCTCACTGAATATTCCAAATTTTGCCCCCGTTTTCACCAGCGAGGCTGTTATAAATGCAACGGAAGACGAAAATTATACCTATACCATCACAGCATTAGACAGTAATCCTGACGATGCACTTGTTATCACTTCTACAATTGTAGACAGTTGGCTGAGCCTTATTGTAACCGGGGTGAACACATGGACATTATCGGGAACACCCTCGAACGAGAATGTAGGGGCTCACCTCATAACACTCTCACTTACTGATGGATCAGAAATAGTGCAGCAAACATTTACCATTCAAGTTGTAAATACAAATGATGCACCGATCTTCACATCTACTCCTGTGACAACTGCCATGTCTGGACGAAACTATAGTTATTCTATTTTAACGGATGATCCAGACACAACAGACCTACTGACTATCTCCGGTACAAACTTACCCCAGTGGATAAATTTAACTGAAAATGGAGACGGGACCGCCACCCTTGAAGGGACTCCATCTGATGGAGATATTGGCACCCATTCAATCTCTATCTCCTTAAGCGATGGGGAGCTATCCATCGAACAGAATTTCACAATAAACGTTGCGGCGGAGAACCTTCCGCCTTCTGCAATTAGCATGAATAATAATAATGTTTCCGAGAATACAATTGCCCCTTATTCTGTTGGGATGCTCTCCGTTTCCGACCCGGAAACGGAGGACACACACGTATTCTCGATGGTTGAAGGAATCGGGAGTGATGATAATGAATCCTTTTCAATCAGCGGGAAAAGCCTGTTGACGAATATCGCTTTTGATTTCGAGACCCAATCCTCTCATGTAATCCGTATACGAGTAACTGACAGTACAGGTAATATCTTCGAACAATCGTTCACCATACAGATAACAGACGATAATACCGAAGACCGTGATGAGGATGGATTAACTGAACAAATAGAAGAGGCCATTGGGACCAGTGATCTAACTACAGATTCAGACATGGATGGCATCAGTGATGCCAACGAATATGGAATTGGCAGCAATCCCGCAAAAAGTGAATCAATTCCATCCACACTGAGCCTGTCTGCAATACATCTCTCAGATAACTGGAAATATCTGGGTTGGTTTGGGGTTTTTCGGGATAACTATAATGGATGGATATACCATCTGCGACTCGGGTGGGTATATGTCAGAGGAACTGAAACGGACAATATTTGGATGTGGGATTCAAAATGGGCGTGGATGTGGACAAGCTCAAACACTTATCCATGGTTATTCAGCAAGAAAACCAACAACTGGATTTACTATTTTCAAGGCCCAGACCAATTGGGATCCAGTGATCCTAGATGGTTTCTGGACTCAGTCACCAGCGAGTGGCAACAGGGAACAGAAAATTAGTCGACCAACATCCCTGCAACAAGTTGCTGTCGCTCCTCATTTGGACGTTGATAGCTATTGACTAGGAATCTCCAGTCTCCAAGACGGGAAAGTAGTCCTATTTTTTCAAGATAATCCGGATCGAGTTCGGCATGAAGGAATAAATGGTCCTTCGGTTTGTCTGCATTATCTTCTTCTCCAACCTCAAATAGAAGCGCGGAAGAAACGTGCACAGCAGTAAGCGGTTGGAAATCAACAGGTATGCTATTGGATGGATTATGATACCAGTGTACAGCCTCCACTATTGGGCCAGCGAGACCCCATAAACCCAGTAAATAAGCACCAACCTGCCCATGATGAGCGCCAAAGATTTTCACCTCAGCATCCAACTGGGAAATGCCTTCCTCCAAGACCATCTGGTTGACTTCAACATATTTGGCGGGAAAGTTGGCACTCAGTATCAATTTGCCGCAAGCATGTAGTAGGCCCCCCACATAGGCTTCCTCAGCCATATTCCGTGAAGATGTCTGGCTTATAGACACAGCCTTGGCAGCCTCGGCAACCTTTAAACTGTTATCCCAAAAGTTATCGATTGTAAGTCCGTCGATACGGAATTGTTTAAGCCGACCAAAGGCTCCTATGGTTAGAATAATCGAGCGAATATAATCCATTCCCAAATAGGAGACCGCATCGACCATGCTTGAAATTTTACGCTTTAGACCGACATATCCTGAATTCGAAAACTTCAGGATTTTGGCAGTCATTCCAATGTCCTTTTTGATCGCATCACTCAGACGATCAGATGAAACGTCAGGAGAACGCAACAAACTCAGGATTTCCTGATAAAGGGAAGGTAGGCTGGGCAATTCACCCAATTGAGAGATGAGATTTTTTAAGGCATCATTTGAAATGGACTCCTGAAGGCTTGTTGCCCTTAAAATCCGAGTTTTGAGAGTCTCGGGATCACAGGGTTTTGCCAAATATTGATGCGTGGAATCTAGAGACTTGAGAATCAAGTCTTTGTCTGAATATCCGGAAAGAATGAAACGAATTGTGTTGGGATACCGATCCTTGATCTCATTTAGGAGTTCTGCTCCATTCATATTTGGCATACGCATATCTGAAACGACGACATCAAATTCCTTCTGCGCCATCAGTTCCAAGGATGCTTCGCCACTTTCAACGAAATCCATATCCCATTGCGTTCGCATCCTTCGGAGCATGCGCTTTAGTCCGTCCAAGACGAACACCTCATCATCAACAAACAGAATTCGTTTCATTCAAAGCTCCTTGTTTTGTGGAGGACTCACCGGTAACAAAATTATAAATGTAGTTCCTTCATTAACTGTTGAATCAACGTGGAGTTGACCAGAATGTTTGTCAATCACTACATTGTGAACAACAGCTAGGCCCTGCCCCGTCCCCTTACCTACTGGCTTTGTAGTAAAAAATGGTTCAAATATTCTATTCTTAACATCCTCTGGTATCCCGGATCCTGAATCACGGATACGTAGCTCAACAAAACAGGAATCTCGATCAACCAGAGATGTCGAAATATGAATGACACCCTTCTCCTCGGTCTTCATGCCTTTTTCTTCAATGGCATGACAGGCATTTATGATCAAATTCAACAACATCTGCCTGATCTCATCCGGAAGACAAGAGACCCGAGGAAGAACAGAAGCCAAATCAAGCTCGATATTGGCAATGTATTTCCATTCATTACGAGCAATCGTCAAGGTGTTTTCAATCATCTGGTTGAAGTCCACAGGAATCTTGTCTTCAGTACCAGGATGTGAGAACTCTTTCATCGCTCCAACAATATGAGCCAGATTATCCACACCATGAAGAGACTGCTCAATTGCCTTGGGGATCTCATCAAATAAAAAGTCGGCATCAGCATCAGTCCAGACAGTCTTGAGCGTATTAAGTTTGTTGGAGTCATAGCCCTCACTTTCAGGATGAAGATAATGGGAATGAAAGGCTCGAAGAACCAAAACCAGATCACTAAAAGAATCTCGAATAAAACGAAGATTGTCCCCAAAGTACTGAATTGGCGTGTTCATCTCATGTGCAACTCCAGCAGCAAGTTGGCCAATCGACTCCATTTTTTGAGCATGTAAATGGTGGAGTTCCATCAGTTTCCGCTCCTCTCGCTGTCGCAACTGCGAGGTGATGTCCCTGGAAACAAAGATAAGGCGTTCGAATTGGCCCTTAGAATTGCGAATGCCTCCCGTTGTCGCCTCGAGATGTAAAATTGCACCACTCTTGTTCATCATCTGATACTGAAGAACCACTTCCCGTCCAGCGCGGAGGGTGCTCATCACAATCTCACGAACACGATCCCGATCTTCATGATGAATACATTCATAAATACCCTCATCGGCTAGTTCCCATGAAGCAAACCCAAGGAGTTTTTCATAGCTCGGGCTGGAGTAAACGTTTTTACCATTGCTATCAAAAAGGCTTATGAGATCAGTTGTATTCTCTGTGATCAGGCGGTAAAACGCCTCCTGTTGCTCAAGTGTGTATTGCGTTCTTTTGAGCTCAGTGATATCACGAATTACAAGCGATACAAAACGGAAACCCCTGCGGGAATCATCATGTAAGTGTACCTGCTGCGAAACTGGTATGATCGAACCGCTTTCACCCGAAACCTGAGTCTCGCCTGTCCAGACTCGGCCTTCCTTGAGAGACTCTTTAATAGATGTCTGCAGTGATTCGTAAACATCATGTGGGTATAAGTCCTTCATCCACCCAGGGTCTGCTTGAGCGGATACATCCCCCTCCCGCCCAAATGATCCGGGTAAAAACCCCAGTCCCTTTTGTGCCCGCTCGTTCATATAGAAAACCTGCTCGAGATATTCATCTGTCAAAATGACGAAATCACGAGTCTCTTCCAGGACAGTAATCAAAGACTTGTCTGAAAGTTCACCGGAATGAAAATACGAATCCGGTTGAAGAAGGCTCAATAGTTCTGCCTGTAAAACTTCAGATGCTATGGGATAAGCTAAAACCAAATCAACATGGGCTTTGACGTGTGCATCAAGAATTACTGTATTCATATCCCCTGCATTCAGGAGGACCATTATACCGCTGTAACTATCTTCCTTAAAGGACTTTAAATCATGAAAAGCACTGTCACCGCTGACCCCTATGACAATCAACTGCGGTTGAATTTCAGGGATAACATTTAGCCCGTCTTGAATCCCGGATGCAAAGAATACGGACACCCCACGAGACTCCAATTCCCCCTCCATCCCTTTAAGGCAGTATCCACCAGCCTCGATAAAAAGCACTTTCTGCATATATATTTCTCCAGTTGGAATACTAACCCAATTAGGACGTTGGCAAAATGTGGTGTCTTGGCAAGACCGACAAGCGACCTAGAAAACCTGAAAAACTTTTAGGCTTTCCCACGCAAGCCAGCAAAACCCGAGCAAAAAACTCGTTCCACTTGCAAGGATTAGAAATCGAAAAATACGCTTCTGCAAATCCTTCTTTCTCCCAGACAATAAATTACGTCCCGGAAGAATTGCGCCAATGGATCGCTTGAATAAACGTGAGTGAAGTGGCTGGAACTTCAACCGCGACAACCTTTTCTTCCTCATGGAAAAAATCCACTTATAATATGTATTCACTCGCTATGTTCCATTTACCAAGGCAAACATCTTGAAATTAACGCCTTGGAGTCTATCAAGTCCTTACTAAATTTATAACAATCCTCCCATAAATAGACTCCTCGTGAAGAAAACCGTTCAAACCATACGGAAAGCCAAAGGGAAAAATCAGATCACTGCCATCACGGCCTATGATACACTGATGGCAGACTTTGCATCCCGGGCAAATATGGACATTCTTCTGGTTGGAGACTCCGTGGGAACCACGGCCTTAGGGTTCCAAACCACGGTCGAAGTCACGATGGAAATGATGATCCACCACTGCGCCGCTGTTCGCAGAGCAAATCCCAGTTGTCTTCTGGTCGTCGATGTTCCTTTTGCACAAGCTCACCTAAGTCCAGAAGAATCCCTCAAGCAATGCGTGCGCCTGATTCAGGAAGGGGGAGCTGAAGCCGTGAAGATCGAAGGTGATTCAGCTTTAGAAGGAACCATTGCTCATATCGTCACTTCCGGCATCCCTGTGATGGGGCACATTGGCCTGCTACCCCAGCGCATAAACGATCTTGGCGGTTATCGTAAATTTGGCAGGACCGAGAAGGAAAGGGATTCCCTGCTTAGGGATGCAAAAGCCATGGAAGACGCTGGTTGCTTCGCTCTAGTTGGGGAAATGATTGAGCCTCAGACTACAGCAAAAATCACCTCAAGCACCTCCATTCCCATAATTGGTATTGGCAGTGGGAATGACTGCGATGGACAAATCCTAGTCTGTACTGACATGCTGGGTTACCAGTCCGAATTCAATCCTTCATTCGTCAAGACCTACGCAAACCTCGAAGAGACGATTCTCAGCGCCTTTAAACAATACGGAAAAGAAGTGCGAGAGGGCACTTTTCCAAAATGAACTTCAGTATCTTCGGAGCCGGCGCATGGGGTACTGCCATGGGTATTCACCTCTGCCGAAACGGGCAAAATGTAACACTTATTCCAAGGTGCTACAAACAGGCACTTGCCCTAACCTCCCTTCGGGAAAATCAGCTTTATCTACCTGGCGTTCCATTGGGAAACCAAATCCAGATCGCCAGCGAACCAAAGCCAGCTCTAATGGAATCCGAAGTTATTCTGGTAGCTTGTCCTGTAGCTGGCCTGAAAGAGCTTGGGCAGACCCTTTCAAAGAGTCTAGATTCCGCCTGGCGCGCTCACACTTTTCTTACTCTTTGTAAAGGCTGGGAAGCAGAAAATTCGCTTCCTCCTCCTAATTATCTTAAGACTCAACTGCAAGAACACCATGTAGGGGTTCTCTCTGGACCAAACAACGCCTTGGAAATTGCAAATGGGAAACCTGCAGCAATTGTCCTTGCAACTCAGGAGAATCCAAATGCGAAAGCCATTCAACTGGCCCTAAGCAATGAGAGTCTTCGTGTCTATACCTCCAATGACGTGGAAGGTGTTAGCCTCGGTGGAGCCCTTAAAAATATATATGCTATTGGCGCAGGAATCTGCTCAGGCCTTGATCTCGGAGATAATGCCATCGCGGCATTCCTGACTCGTGCCCTAAATGAAATGGTTCGTCTGGGCACCGCACTCGGAGGGCAACCAGAAACATTCTATGGACTAAGTGGTTTCGGCGATCTCATTGCAACCAGTACTGGCCCGTGGAGTCGGAACCGTACATTTGGCAATGAGATTGGAAAGGGCATTGCTGTTGAAACCCTCCTGAAAGACCGCCGGACTGTTGTCGAGGGATACAAGGCAACTCACACCTTCCATGGAATCTGTCAAGCACAGGGAATTGATGCACCCATTCTCAAGGAAACCCACGGGATTCTCTTTGACGGCAGACCTCCGGCGACAGCATTGCAAAAGCTGATGAACCGTGACCTCAAGGCTGAATCTTGAAAATTCCTGATACACCCAAAGCCGAGGCACGGCACTCTGCAATTCATGGAACTGGGCTATTCGCACTCCAAGACATCGCGAAAGATGAACCATTCCTTGAATATATCGGCCAACATATGACTGATGATGAACTCTGGCAGCAGTTTCAGGACAATTATGGCAATGAATACAAACCCGGAGATCTCCATGTATGGGCATTTGAAGTTCGTGACGGGCTATATATTGATGGAGACCACCCTGATAATATAGCCAAGTTTGCCAACCACTCCTGCGATGAAAATTGCGAGGCAATAATGGACGAGGACAGGATTTGGATCAGTGCCAAATGCGATATTGCCAATGGGGAGGAACTCACATTCGACTACCGCTTTCCCCTGAAGGACTTCCTTTATCACCCCTGCCACTGCGGAACCCCTGATTGCTGCGGTTTTATCGTGGCCAAGGAAGAGCGGACCAAGCTAAAAAAAATCCTACGGAAACAAGCTCCTCGCCGCCTGAGTAAAAAAACAGCCAAGTGAAAATTCTTGTTCTCACATCGGCCACTGGTGGTGGTCACAATATGCGGGCAAACTCACTGAAGGCTTGGTCAGAGACCCCGGTTGGTCGAGCTGCCAACCTCGATGTTTCAATTCATTTGACCCTCGAGAACACACACAACCTTTATCGGTTTGGCGTGGGTCTCTACAACTTCATCCAGATGCGATGTCCATCGCTACATCATCTGTATTTTAACTATCTGGAAAAAATACCCCACTTTGACCACGGACGCATGATTCAGAATAAGCAACGCTTCCAGGAAGTCGTCTGTGGAGAAGAACCTGACATCGTCCTCAGTACCCACGCCCACCTCAACCATGGTTTTTTTGAATTGGCCCAAGAATCCATGCCGGGACGACCACCAAAAACGGTCACCTGCTGTGGAGAGCTTCATTGGAGTTACGGCTTCAGTAAACGCTGGGTTAACCCCAAAGCAGACCTTTTTGTAGGGGCAGTTCCAGAAACCTGCCATGCAGCACAACGGCTGGGCATGCCCATCAACCGTATTTACGAAGGGGGCTTTCTACTGCGCCCCACCTTCTTTGGACCCGACCTCACCCCCCAGGAAAGCGCTGACTACGTCAGCCATGAACTGGGACTGGACCCCGGTCGTTTTCTTCTCGTCCTTGGCACTGGAGCGAATGGTGCAAATCATCATATACCTCTACTGGAAGCCATGCATAATGCAGACCTCCGCAATCTTCAGGTCCTTGCACTTTGTTCTCAAAACAAGGAACTCTCTTCTAAAATTACAAGGTGGGCGGATGCTCACACCAATATTACAGTTCGCACCTTACCCTACATCAAGAATATGAAGCCGCTACTCCAAGCTGCATCTGCATTGGTGTGTCGATCTGGGACGGGGCTGACAAGTGAGGCAATCCTCTGCCAATGCCCAATCATCTTCGATAAAATAGGAGGCGTCATGCCACAAGAAAATATTACCCTTGCCTACTGTCGCCGCCATCGCCTCGGGCAATCCTTCCGTAAAGCTACTGATCTTCCCGAAGTGGTTTCACGCATCCTCAGAAATCCTGAACAGCTTACTGCAGCTCGCCAACGGAAAGAGCGATTGCGACCCCAGAAAAATCCACAGGACTTAATTCGTAAACTCAGTGCCCTCCTTGATAGTTGACCCATGAGCGCGCAATTGAAAAGCCATTCCGAGATTCTCTGTCGACTCCATCTATACGCAGTCCTCCCGGCCCTTGATGACCTCCTTAAAAACACCACGGAGGCAAAAAAAATACTGGGGGGACGTACCTTTAGCATCAGTATCTCTATCCATAATGGGGCCAAGGTAATATTGTCTTTTAAGGATGGACGCTGTCTCATAGATGAAACTCGCCCACTGGATGATGGAATTCATTTTTTCTTTCGTTCTCCAGACCATCTCAATCGACTTATGCAAGGTAGCCTGGTACTCCCGGGGGTTGAATTCACAACCTTTCGACCTGGAAACCTCATCGTATTCCTCCGGCTACTAAACCTTCTTCGAAAGTATCTTCGCCCCCGTGACCTCACGACCAGAGATGCACAATTTCGTGCCAACCATGTACGTCTACTCCTCGGTATAGCCTTTTTTGGTCTTAGGCAGTTAGCTGAGCACGAGGAAGCGTCCAGACGTAGGATTCAGGAAACTCCACATGGACTTGCACTCTTCTCCATTGAAAATGAAAACCTAGCTGCTTGGGCGAGTTGGGATGGTGTCAATATCCTCGCCGGGAAGGGTGAACCCGAGCATAAATCGCCAGATGTAATTGTAACCTTTAAAGATGCGGCCATTGCCTATCAAGCACTGAACGAAAAGCTCGATCCAATGGCCTCCATCGGTCTTCACCTCATTCAGACACGCGGTCTCCTACCCCTCGCAGACGGCCTCTCGTTTATCATTGAAAGGATACCCCGCTTTCTCACCCTTTGATCTCCTCCAAATTTCTTTTTGAATAAATATATAACCGGATAATGCCAAAGCGTGTCTGATCTACCTCAATCCATGGAACTCTTCCGCAGGGCCTCAAAGGTGATTCCCGGCGGAATTTACGGACACGCAAGTCCCGCAGCAGGGCTTCCAAATGCTTTCCCTTACTATGCAGAGCGGGCCAAAGGCTGCAAGTACTGGGATGTAGATGGTCGAGAGTATCTGGATTTCATGTGTGGATATGGAACGATCAGCCTTGGCTACGGTCACCCCGCAGTAGAGGAAGCTGCAGCCAAACAAAGGGAAAAAGGTAGCATCTTTAATCACCCCTCGGCACTTATGCCTGAATTGGCAGAGACCCTCACTGAACTCATTGAGTTTGCAGACTGGGCAGTCTTCGGCAAGAATGGCTCTGACATGACGACATGGGCAGTTCAAGTCGCCCGTGAATTCACCGGGCGCAAAAAAATCCTCAAGATTCAAGGGGCTTATCATGGTGTCGACCCTTGGTGTACCCCCGGGAGCGGTGGAATAATAGAGGAAGACGTAGCTCATATTCACCCCTTCCCATGGAACGACCTCGAAGCATTCCAGACACTCGTTGCCCGGTATCGGGGAGAAGTTGCAGCCCTTATAATAACCCCCTTCCATCACCCTTCATTTGGGGATTCTGAAATGCCTGAAGAAGACTTTTTTCAGCAAATAGAAAAAGTATGCAGAAAAGAAGAAATCCTTCTCATTCTCGATGATATTCGGGCGGGGTTTCGTTTGGCCCTGGAGGGTTCTCACACCTATTTTGGGTTCGAGCCTGATATCGCCTGCTACTGCAAGGCTCTTGGAAATGGCTATAACATCTCAGCTACACTGGGACGGGAATATCTCCGTGTTTCTGCGACCAAAGTTTTCCTTACTGGCAGTTACTGGAATGATGCCGTTTCGATGGCTGCCAGCCTAATCTGTTTACGAGAAATGCAATCGGCAAAGCTCCCGTCACATCTGGAAAAGCTTGGCCGAAAGCTGATCAAAGGTATAGGGAATGAAGCTCTTGGGCATGGCTTTAAAATGAGATTTTCAGGACCACCGGCAATGCCATTCATGCGTTTTGCAGATGAAAAAAACTTCTTTCAACTTCAGAGATTCTGTGCCCTTGCAGCAACAGAAGGGGTATTTCTTCATCCTCACCACAACTGGTTTCTCTCCGCGGCCCACACTGCGATCGATATAGACCATGCAATCGAAGCAGCATCCAGAGCCTTCGCTCTCTTGGCCAAAGAGCAATAATTAGGGCTATGGAGAAATAGGTGACGATTGAAATTGTAATTATTCCATGAACAGGGACGGATCTATTTGGACGTCTTAAAGAAACCTGAACCACGCCACATCAGATCGCACCCAGGCCACCTTGTGTAACGACCGCTGGCGGAGCCTTTTCATGGGCATCATTGAAGCTGGATATAATTCCCTGGCACTTCTTGTCGCAATCCGTTTTTTTGATGCCTCTGACAGCGCAAAATCACTCATAGCCTGCGGGGCATCAATCGGTTTTCTTTTGGCACCAGTCTTCCTCCTTGTTGCCTCCAAGTCACATCTCAAGGTAAGTGGAATTTGCGCCCTCTGTATGATTGGTAGTGCAATAGGAACACTTTGTGCCGCATCTACCAACCAAGTATGGGTCTATACTATCGCACTGATGGCTGCCTTGGTCATTGTTGCACAGGTACCTTCACTAATGGTTCATATATATTCCCGAAATTACCTTCATGGAGAACGGGGCAGGCGGATATCGGGAAACCTGATGATCTCCGCAGGGATCGGTGCATTGACTTCCTTGATCATTGGACAATTGCTTGATCAAAATATACAGTTCTATCACCAAATCCTACTTGGCATTACAATAGCCTGCTTCTGCGCTGCGCTTCTACACCTTCGCATTCCCTCCGAACCCCTTCGTGAGAAAAACCAACCAAGCTTAACGCAAGACCTCAGACTCGCATTTAGAGATCGGTTCTTCGCAGGCATGCTTTTTGCCTGGATGCTGATGGGGGTGGGAAATCTAGTCACAATACCGCTCCGTGTAGAATACGCTGCAAACCCTTCATACGGCATCAATGCGACGAATACGATGGTGTTGCTCATAACCGTTATTATTCCGGCGATTACACGGGTCATCAGTGCTCCAGTATGGGCCTTTTTCTTTGACCGGGTTAATCTCGCCTTCGTTCGAATCTCCATAAATCTTTTTTTCTTTGGGGGTATTTTCCTGTATTTTTACAGCCAGACACTAATCTGGCTGGCAATATCTTCTGCCCTGATTGGTTGGGCCACTGGTGGAGGAACACTAGCATGGAGTCTATGGGTCACCAAGGTTGCTCCACCGGGGCGCGAATCCGCCTATATGAGCGTACACAGCTTCTTCACTGGGGTCCGAGGAGTCCCCGCACCCTTTGTCGGGTACTGGATTCTTTCCACACTGGGTCCAAAGGATGTAGCCCATATTTCTGTTTCATTTATTGCGGCCAGCTCAATAATCTTTTACACACTCGCCTCCAATAAGCGACTCAGGGCCACCTAATCAAAATGTCTCCCTGAATGTTAAATTCTTAGACCTCAAATATGAGTCCAAGATAGAGCTTTAGAATGGATCCGATGCGAACCCCAGCATCATTGATGAGAAGAGTGGACCTACATTTCTTCAATGTAAGAAGCGTCTTATTCAGTTTAAGGACCTGTATCTTTGGACCGGTATCATTCTGCGATAAACGTTGAGGAGTAATAGAAGTGGGAAGGCCATACCAAGAGTAAGTAATATCCCATCCAGTTACATCTGGGGGAATCTTACTGGTTAAGAGTCCAGGATAACGACGCATCAGGTTGGGAGTCTTGGAGGATCGTACTCGGAGGCGAAAAGCTTCAGGGATAGTACGAAAGTAGTCCTCAATACTACTGACCCTACCATCCGCAACCTTACGGAAAAAATCTAGGGTATCCAGGCCAACCATGTTCATTCCGTTCCAGATTCCGTGCTCATTTTTGGTTTTAAATTTCTGTTGATTATACCAATTCTGAAAGTTGTCAGTCAGACGAAGACCTATTTCAAAATGAAGATGTGCACGAGATACAGGTATTCCTGTGCTGGCAGTGTGACCCATAAGTCCGATAACATGGCCGATGGCTAAATTTTGGCCGATTGAGATACCTGACTCGACACTGCGCAAATGTGCATAGAGAGAATAAACCTTGGGTTTCTGCTTGAGGTGCTCAAGAATGACATAAATACCATAACTACTCTTGCCTCCAACCTTGTTGATGTAGGCAACGCGACCTGGCATAATGGCAATCACCTTGTCCAATGGTCGATTATATCTGTCGCGTCGCTGGGACTTGATATCTATCCCCTCGTGAAACTTATATCCGTTATTTCGGACACAGCCAAAAAGACCAGACTCCGGGTTTCCCGAAACCGTGTGCTGGATAACATCAGCGATGGGCTTGTTTCGAGGAATAGACTGACCTTGAATCGGCCAGAGAATCTTGCCCGGAGCCTCTTGCGCTCCAAGCATGTAAAAGAGAAATAATATAAGTGCTGAAAGTTGTTTCAACTGCCGCCCGATTCCAACCGTGTACCGCCATTCAATTGTCTGCATGTCTCTTTAAGGCTAAAAACCATTTTTTCTAAAAGCTCATCAGGTATCTCAACAAACGTAAATAGCTGCCCATTCTGAATTTCACCATCAATTCGTCGTTCCCCAATAGCATTACCATTTATCTCAAGGACTAAACTTAGTCCGACACCATCACGAGTAAGTTGTGAAAGGCGCTGAGCGCCTTCTGCTGTAAGGTAAAAAAGAAGTCCTTTCCCCTGCTGGACACGAGCCATCTCCACGTTGGCTACATCATGCTCATCTATAACCGGGATAGGAACGACCCGCACGGCTCGTTTGGATGGTAATCCCATCAACCGGGAACCAAAGTCAATTGTTGCCCGGTCTGGATATGACACCTTGGCCCGGTTGCGCTTTAGGTCAGAGGATCTCATGGAAACAAAGAAACGTGGACGTAAAATACCCGCCACAGCCCCGGTGCTTGGATACATTATGCCGACGGCTTCATCCTTGAGTTTCTCAGCCTCCGGAATCTTGCCCATTTTGTAGTAAATATCTGCAAGTTTGTTATAGGCACGAGCCATTTCAGGGTGTCGCTTTCCCATTGCAGGTGACTTTTGCACGCTACGCGCCCAGTTCTGATAGTGTTTCAAGGCTTCAAGAGGTTGCCCCGTGGCAACAAAAGCATCCCCCATCTTTTCGTAGCTTTCAAGCATCTCCTCATGGGTGGGACCATAAAGACTCGCTCCAGTCAGCTGAAATTCATTATAAAAACCAATGGCCGTTCGCACATCTCCGACATCCATGTAGGCATCAGCAGAATTCTTAAGGGTCTGGAGAACAGCAGGATGGTCCCTTCGATAAACAGAACGCAGGCTTTTTAATGCTTTGCCGTAATATTCAACTGTCCCGTCACGATCGCCCTGTTCTTGATAAACACGAGCCATTTTCTCATAGGTGTTGGCTACCTCGGCATTTGCCTCGCCATGCAATCGTAAAAGGACTACCAATGATTTTTTATAGAAAGCAAGCGATTCAGACAAATTCTTTCCAGAGATGCGTGCCGATTCCTCTCCCTTGCTTCCAAGAGGGGAAAGAGTCCCTGGGTCTCCACTACGATTCTTGTCTCCCCTGCATCCTGATAAAAAAAAGATGACTGTTGCTACGGTTAGCAAACCGAACAAAAGGCTAAGGGACTGTCTTTGATTTCTATGTCCAATCATGGGTAAAATTATTGTTTCAGCAATAAAATCTGTATTTTACGTAATACCATCGTACAAAGGTGGGGAAATAATCTCGTAAAATTAAAAACTAGTATCGGTAATGAGCGTCCCCTTGGCAAAACAAATCGCCCTTATCATGGTCGACATGCAACCTGTATTCCTCAATTCAATTCAGGATTCAGAATATATCACAGATCGTTGTCGATTCGCCATTGAGACAGCAAAATTATTTGGTATTGAGGTGATTTTCACCGAGCAGTCCCCTGAAAAACTGGGTAAAACAGATTCAACCCTTCTTGATGCAGCACCTCATGCCGCGGTTTTCTCCAAGACCACCTTTTCGGTATTTGGTGCAGTCGGGCTGACTGAAAAACTTGAAAATGCAGGAATACAACACCTCCTACTGGCAGGAATAGAGACCCCTATCTGTATCTATAATACTGCTATTCATGCTCAGGCACATGAGATGGAAACCACTCTGTTACAAGACTGTATGGGCGCACGAAGCAAAAGTGATGAACAATCCGTCATCCAGTTCCTGCGCCAAAAATCCGATTGCCATATCCTCCCTTCTGAAACCATTTTCTATAGTCTATTGAATGACGCAAAGAATCCCCTGTTTAGGGATTTTACTAAACTGGTCAAAAAGCACGGTACTCAACCAGGGTAAATTTCACTTTAAAATCCTGCCATGAATAAGGGAAAAGAGAATTCTCAACCATTGGAGTCCTATACATTCGAGATCCTCGACCAGCAATTCCGAAACCGACCTGGGGATATTGATTCACCGAGCCTCAAGGAGACTTCGCCAGAAATCATCGCACGATTCATGGAGGAGATGAAGATCGACTCATGTCGTGCCATACTTCGCAAGCTAACAGGGGAAGAAGCTGCCGAAGCTCTTTCTGAAATGGATCCGGAACTATCCTCCAAGGTTCTCCTTGCAATGCGCGAGTTTCGTTCCAATGAAATCATGAACGAAATTGCTCCAGATGATGCTGCAGACATCGTCGCGGAGTTGGAAGAGGACGACCGCAATCGCTTCATTCAGCGACTTGAACCGGATAATAGGGAAAGCGTCAGACAACTTCTCGCCTATGACCCGGAGACAGCCGGTGGAATCATGACAACAGAAATTGTCACAATTCCACCCCATATTACTGTGGATCAGTCAATTCAGGCTGTCCGCGAGATAAGTGACCAAGTCGAGACCGTCTACTACCTGTATGTGACAGGAGCCAGCAATGTGCTTCTGGGCGTTGTTTCCATGCGGGACATCATGCTAGCCAAATCAGGACAGAAAATCGGGGACATAATGGGGACAACTCTTCATGGCATCTGCTTCCCGGATGACGATCAGGAGCAGGTTGCCATCGACATGGCAAAACACAATTTTCTGGCCCTTCCCGTGGTCGAACGCGGTACAAACCGCCTTCTTGGCATTATAACCCATGACGACATAATGGATGTTGTACAGGAGGAGGCCACAGAAGATTTACAGAAGCTTGTCGGAGCAGGACCGGATGAATGTATCCGCGACAGCGTGGGCATAGGTGTGCGACGGCGCTGGCCTTGGTTAATCGTTAATCTTCTCACCGCTTTTGGAGCCGCCGCCATTATTAAAAACTTTGAGGAAACCATCGAGCAAATCATCCTCTTGGCAGCCTTCATGCCCATCGTGGCCAGCCTTGCAGGGAATGCAGGACACCAGACCCTTGCCATTGCAATTCGTAGCATTGCAACCGGTGATATACACAAGGGTGATGCCCTCCCTCTCTGCAGTAAGGAATTGGCCAAAGGCCTGATTAACGGCATTCTAGTCGGCTTGGTTGGTGGCATCGGGGCGTATTTCCTCTCCTCCCCGGAACATAATATCAAGATGGGTTTTACTATATTCCTTGCCCTGATTCTGACGATGGGACTTGCCGGTTTCACAGGTGCATTTATCCCATTATTCCTGAAACGCATTAACCTCGATCCAGCTCAAAGTTCTTCAATTTTCCTTACTGCAATTACAGATATGGCCGGGTTTTTTATTTTTCTAAAACTCGCCAGTATACTCCTGTTATAAAGCTAAAAATTCAATACGGACTTTTATTGGAAGGCGTATTGAGTTGGAGAAAAAGTTCTTCGATCAAAATTGATTCAGTGGGCTCTTGAATTGGTGCCTTCATCTGGTTCGTAGAAATCCCGACGAAGCCAGTCAACAATGAGCCCTATTTCAATCTCGGTAAGCTTGTTGTCTTTACCAAAGGAAGGCATTCGGTCATTCTTGCTTCCGTAGAAGCGACCATGAGCAGGGTCAGCAATAATAGCGGTTAACCATTCCGTGGAACCATAACCTGTAAGGTCGGGTGCAGAAGCCTCGTCATCAGGTTCTACGAACTGATGACAGTCAATACAGGCAAAATCATCTACCAGCAGTTCCTCCCCCTTGGTAATCAATTCAGTATCTTGCGCATCTATTTCAACTTGGTAAGGCAGTTGCGCTTGAGCGGAAAGGGTGGCTGCAACCTTTGCCAAATCTTCAGCGTCAGATTCATCCAACTTCTTGAGGAACTTTGACATTTTACCGGAGATAAATTTGGTTCCGCCAAAGTATTCGGGGCTGATATAGTGATCGTGAATAAGTAACCTTTCAAGCCATTCGCGAGAAGCAAAGTCCTTGAGGTCAGCAGCACTTGGTTTAAAATTAACCTTTAGTTGTATGCCATTTTTCACCTGATCTTGATCCAATGAATTCTTTTGTAGAATTTCATCAATGGTCATCCCCCGATCTTCCGCAATGGAAGCAATGGAATCACCTTCCTTTAACAAAATCTTAACTGTTGTACCCGAACCTGTACCATCATGCCCATCATAACGATGGCAACTGGCACAGTGCTTGGAGAAAAGGCGGGCACCTTGAATCTTTGGATCCTTCTGTAGAAGTGAAACTGCTCCACTACTGGGAATCCCGGCAGGTGCACCGGCAAGAATGATGGCACGCTCAGCTTTTTCATGGGCATCATGCAAGGCATGTTGATGGTGCTCGCTATTGGCATCCTCATTAATCGCCAACCAATGGAGCAGCATTGCGCCGATCATGAGGCAAGAGAGTAAGCCGAGGTTAAAACGGTGGCCCAGTTTCCATTTCCCAAAGAAAGGCATCAGGCAAACAACAACCATCAATACACCGGGGATAACAATCGCACCCCAAAAGGCTGATGTATATTTTAATAACTGGAAAAGAAACAAATAATACCATTCCGGTCGTGCTGCAGAAAACTGCTCGGATGGATCTGCAGGCGCTGAAAGGGGGGCTCCATGGTGACGAATTACAAAGTAAAGGATTACTGCCAGGACCGCAAGGCATGCCACGGCATCCTTGAGTATTTGTTCAGGCCAAAAACCCTCGTCCTTGCCCTTGAGTGGCTCCTTCGGCGTAATGCCATGACGGCGAAACAAGTAAACATGCCCCGCAATAAAAAAAATCATAAGTCCGGGCAGGACGCCTGCGTGGATGGCAAAAAAACGGGTTAATGTCTGGTGCCCATATTCTGTACCACCGATTAAAATCTTCTGTAAATCAGGCCCGACAAAGGGAACAGCAGCAACTAGGTTGGTTGCCACCTTGGTTGCCCAAAAACCTTTCTGGTCCCAGGGTAATAAATAGCCTGTTAGTCCCAAACCCATGACAATGGCCATTAACCCAATGCCAAACCAAAAGTTCACCTCCCTGGGCGCTTTGTAGGCACCATCAATGACGACCTGCATGGTGTGCAATACCAGGAGAATAATCATGGCTTGCGCTGTGTAGTGGTGCATTCCTCGAATGAACCAACCGCCCCACATTTCATTCTGGATAAAGTAAACGCTCTCCCATGCAGTTTGACTGCTTGGACTATAAGCCATCCAAAGGATCACCCCGGTGACAATTTGTATAAAGAAGGCAAATGTTAGTGTGCTACCCCAAATATATCTCCACCGGGACCCACCAGGTATGTTTTCATAAAGGGCCTCCTTAAGCAGGCCTCGCCAACCTGTCCGATTGTTGAGCCAATCCAATGCTTTCTTCATTACCCTAGTGGTATTTTTTCAGGCTTGTTAGGCTGAAAGTTCTGAAAGTTTATCCACACTTCACCTTGTTCGAGTTTTTGAATATCAACTTCCAAGGAATCCATACCGCGGGGGCTCTGCGTCGAATCAGGATTTTTGACTTTGCCATCCAGCTCAAATTGACTGTTGTGACAGGGACAGAAGAATTCAGGCTTTTCACTGGAATTACTGTAGTCCACAGCACAACCCAAATGGGGGCAGGACACATTAAAAGCAGTAACAATATCTTCATCCGTTCGTCGTAGAAAAACTGCCCCTATACGTACCTCAGGGAACTTGTTCCAGGCATCCGTGCGATCAGCCATGACAGGAAATACACGTGGCACTCCGTCATTTGAAAGTGCTTTAAGGTCTGTCACCCGAACCAATTTGCCTTTACTGCCCGTTTTGCGAAGGGGGTCCAGCACCATTGTTAGACCAGCAAGTACTGGAAATGCTCCGGCAATGGCTCCAAGTATTCCAGCCCAGAATTTTATAAAACCTCTTCGGCTTTGTTCTTCGGTCGGTTTTTTCTCGTCACTCATAAAAGTAATTGAAATACACTCTAAATACAGAAAACATAAATAATGCTAGAAAATTTTCGGTGGTTTGCCGTCTAAACATCACTCCTTATGAGCCAGGATATATTTCAATTAATCTCACAAGCACAGCAGATTGGTTGTAACTTGGAAAAAGCCAACATCTCCGCAGAGGGAGGTCTTCACATTCATCCTGCATATCTAGCCAAAATATTATGTTTAACAGTGGCAGAGTCAGTTGAAGAAAATCAAAACTTAAACAATTTACTGAATGATATTCATACCGAGACGACTCCCAATGAAAGAAAGTTTTTGTTATCTTTCTTCAAAAGGATTTGGGATGGGCAGGATAATGTACTCGAGATTGGTCCATTTCTAGGTGGCTCAACTCGTGCCATTGCTCTCGGAATGATGTTAAACCCCAATAAAAAGAACCTTGCCAGAGTCTATACTTATGACCGGTTTGGGAAATACCATAAACCCGAAGAACTCCTGCATTTTCTGGCTCCTATGTTTGAACGGGGAATTCTTGGTGAAACTGAAAAGCAATTTATCCTGAAAAACAACAGTTTCCTTGAGGTATTCGACATTATTCATCGGCAATTCGAGTACTATCGAATGATTGTTCCTCAACGTGCAATTCTGAATGATATTCCTCCGGGGCAAGATAGTGATAATGAAGCATCTTTTCGTTTCGAGCAAGATCAGGTCACGCCATTTAATTTACCAGAAGAACTGACTTATTCTGCAGTTTTTGTGGATGGATGTAAAAGTTGGTATGGCACTAAGCAGTTTATGCAGATAACCCTTCCAAAAACGTCAAAAGGTTGTTATTATATATTTCAGGATTACGGAACTCACACATGCTTTTGGTTGCCGGTCTTTCTCCAGGTTTTCAACAAATATTTCAAGTTGGTGGCATTTGTAGACCATACATATACCTTCGAACTTGTAGAAGAGCTTTCACAAGAGACTATCAGTAAAAACTTTCCTGATAGTCCGGCAGACATTCCTCGAAGTGAATACGAGCTTTTATTCAAAAAATTGCAAGCCAGTGCCATCAATTTCAATGACACTTATTCTGTTCTGAATTATCAACTACAGTACGCCGGATTATTGGGGTATTTAGGCTACAGAGATGAAGCAAGGTCATTAATTGTAAAACAGCTCAACTCTCCATTTGCTCTTACACATCGTCAATGGATTCTAAGAGCATTGGAATGGTCAACCTATGATTCACAAGGCAATAATATTGATTTATTTCTCCCAAAAGAAATTTAGCATAAATCCTCGAAACCCTCAATAATGGCTTTTTTCTCTGATGGTCGGCAGTCAGTCAACCAGCAATTTATTGAAGCAGTTTTAAAAGTGTTTCAGTTCAATTTTCTAACTTGTAGCCCTAGAAATTAGTAGAGATCGACAACAAAGCTCTCACCTTCTTTTCTATTCCGACAATTTGAAATCCCTTCCGATCTTGAGTTGATTTCTTGTTGCCTTTACTCAGCTCAATGGGATTTTGCGCCACTTGGAAAAATACAACCACAAGTAATAAAAGAGAAGGAAACTGGCAGAATTGGAAATCGGATGATTTCGTACCTTGGTAAATTGATGAACCAGAATGGACAATGCGTGGGAGGTGTTTCAGTTTAGAGGAAACTCAATCATAATTAAATGATCCGTCAAAGCCACCTGAGAATAAATCTAATCCAATACCCTTTCCGGGGAACTGTAAATATTGAACCGCTCACTAGAAACGAAACCAAGTAGTGTCACATTAAAAGTATTAGAAAGCTCCACGGCAAGGCTCGATGGAGGCCCAACGCCAAGAACAAATGGAATCTCGGCACGAACAGCTTTTTGAACAATTTCAAAACTGGTACGACCACTGACCAAAAGAATAGATTCCTGGGGACATAATGTGTTGTCTTGGAGGATTGATCCAGCAACCTTATCAACAGCGTTGTGGCGACCAACATCCTCTCGTAACGTTTGTAGTTCACCATTAGCATTAAAAAGTCCGGCTGCATGTAGCCCCCCAGTTTTAAGAAAAGTGCTCTGATGCTGAAGCAACTCTTTAGGCAAAATAAAAATAATTTCTTTTAAAAGCTTGGGCCTATTTCCAGTAAACGCATTGGATCCAGCCATGTTGAGAGCCTCCAGTGAAGCTTTCCCGCATATACCGCAGCTCGAAGTTGTATAAAAATTTCGATCCATTTTCCCGACATCAACACTTACGGCATCACCAAGTATAACTCGCAGGCGATTTTCTTCTGGCTTGCCGGATTTCTCATCCACAGGAACAATGACATCTTGAACTTGTCCCAAGTTGCAGATAATGCCTTCAGTCAGAAGAAAGCCTAGAGCCAAATCCTTATCCTGACCAGGGGTACGCATAGTTATAGTAATCGACCTTACTACACGCTGCCCTTTTAAAAGGTAGGACAACTGGATTTCCAAAGGTTCCTCCAACGCCACAAAATCCTCCACGATTGACTCGTCCGCCAACCTGATTTTCTTGATCTTCGTCCTGACTGACTGTTCCACCTTGTGAATTAAAATCAAATATAACTAAGCAAATACCAAAACTCCGCAACCTGCTTTTCAAATGGGCGACCGACTCACAATATTCGAAACTGACGAAGGCGTTACCATAGCCTTTGGATGCCGAACCTACTTCATACATCGCTCTGAGCCGTTCCACAATATTGCTAAAATCTGTATTGAGAAGAATGACTACGTGCCATTCTATGTTGAAATCGCCCGTCGGGAAGGTGTCGGTGAAGAGCTCAAGCAGGAACTGACGAAACAAGTGAAAATCCTTCAAGAGCAGAAGGACAAATAGCTTTTTCCTGTTTTAAATTTCAAACTCTAATCAAGGAACGAGCAGGAAAATCATCCCCACACCGGCAAAGGCCATCAGGGCTCCAAAGCACTTGCCGGCTGTCAATCGTTCCTTTAGGAATATTGCGGCCAGTAATACAGTGAAAAGCGTGGAGGTCTGGTTTAAAACACTGGCGATGGACGCATCAGCATACTTGTAGCCTCCCAGCCAAATAAACATGGCAAGATATCCTCCAACAAAGGATGCAATCAAGAATGGTTGCCATGGAAAATCCTTCCGTAATGAGCCAATCGTTGCCACCAACTTTCTGGAAACACATAAATAAAACAGGGAGCCAGCCAAACCCGCTGCCAGTCGGACAACTGCAACCTGAACCACCGGCATGGATGGACCAGTCTCCGCCATAAGTGGTTTCACAAGTATTACGCCAAGCGCTGTAAAGGCCATTGAGAGCACCCCCCATAAAATACCAAGGGTTAAGGCAGTACGAGAAGTGCCGCCTACACTGGTTCCCATAGATGCCAAAACAATCCCCAGAACAACCAATCCAGCACCAAGAAAATGTACCCAACCCGGGATTTCCCCGAGAAGGAAATAGGAAAAGAGTATTACAAATAAACAGTAGGAACAACCAACAATTGCATTCCGCGCAGCACCCAGGAGGTTCAATGCCTTAAAAAATAAGTAATCGGCCAAGCAGATTCCGATAACCCCACTGACTATGAGGGTGTACCAATCGCGGGATGGAAGATTTTCCGGCAAGTAAAGCTGGCCCATGAAAAACGCTGTGGGAAGGAATAATAATAACACGAATGTATTCTTGAAGAAATTCAACGTGAAGGCGTTAATATGCTCACCCGTTTTACGGAAAAACATCACAGAGACCGACCACAGGAATGCACAGGCCAATGACATCAACTCGCCCTTTGCAGGTAATTGTTCAAATATTTCAATCATGAAAAAAAGACTTCATTTTTAAAGCCACCACTGATTTTTCAAATGGAGACTTTGTCATATTTTTATTTTGCTTATGGGTCCAATCTCAACTGCAATCAAATGAAATGCCGTTGCCCGGGCGCGCAATTTCTTGGGCGAGGTATTCTCCCGGGTTATCGCTTTATAATCTACAGCCGTGGCTATGCCTCAGTCGTAAAGGAGAACCAGACCAATGTGTGGGGAGGCATATGGAAAATATCACACCCGCACCTCGTGACACTGGACAATTACGAAGGCATCTCCTCAAACTGTTATTATCGCGAAATCATTCAAGTAGAGCTGGCGGACAAGAGCCAGGAGTTTATGAACTGTGAAATTTACTTTGGGACAGACACCGCGGAAGGAGTCCCGCAACCCGGTTATATGGAGATTGTCATTCAGGGGGCTCTGGACTGCGGGCTTCCAAAAAGCTACATCAGTGACAACCTTAATATCTGGATAAAATCCTAGCCCTGCAGCAATCCCTCCGCAGCAACGACAATCTCTGCAATCCCGGCAAGCTTTCCCTTTCCTGAATAACCACAGGCCAGCTCACCTTCTGTTGGTTCAATAAAAATATGACCGCGTTCCTCAAGGGTCACTCGGTTTTGTTGCGTGGCCGGGTGGTCCCACATCTTTCCATTCATGGCGGGAGCAATCAGGACCGGCGCACGATTAGCCAAGTAAACGGATGTCAATAGATCCGATGCCAGACCGTGGGCAAACTGCCCCAACACGTTTGCTGTAGCTGGGGCAACAATAAATAAATCCGCGTTATCCGCTAACTCAATATGTCCCGGACACCATCCGGTTTCCTCATCCCAGAGACTGCCCATGACAGGATTGCGTGACAGTGTCTTGAATGTCAGGGTAGTTACAAACCGCTGGGCGGAATCCGTCATTAGAACATGGACATCGGCACCTCGCTCCTGCAGTTCCCTTAGTAAATCTGCTGCTTTATAGGCAGCAATGGAGCCGGTTACCCCCAGAAGAATGGTCTTACCCTTCATGATCATAAAAATTCAGGGCCAAACAATACAGACCCGGCAACCATAGGCAACGCTGGAAATGTTTGTTTGTCTTTTCAGGTTCTTTCCCTACATGTGACACTTTTTCAAGCCAGCCATTTGGTGATACATATGCAATCCGGACATTCAGGAAAATACGGCCCCTACAAGAGGATCAACCTTAAGGATCGACAATGGCCAGGGCGTACCATCGAGAAATCCCCAATCTGGTGCAGCGTTGACCTGCGTGACGGGAATCAGGCACTGGCCATACCGATGGATGGCCCTCGCAAGCTAAAGCTTTTTCAAACACTGGTCCAAATCGGGTTCAAGCAAATCGAGGTTGGTTTTCCCTCTGCTTCAGATACTGAATTCCAGTTCACCCGAAAGTTGATTGAGGAAAAACTTGTCCCTGATGATGTATATATTCAAGTGCTCACCCAGGCACGGGAGCATTTAATCAGGAAAACCTTTGAAAGTATTCAGGGCGCAAAAAAAGCGATCGTACATCTCTATAACTCCACATCCCCAATGCAGCGGGAAATCACCTTTGGAATGTCCAAGGATGAGATCAAGTCCATTGCAGTGGAAGGAACCCTCTTGGTCAAGAAACTGGCCCTGGATTTACCGGATACGGATCTACAGTTTGAATACTCGCCTGAAAGTTTTTCTGATACAGAGATTGAGTACGCACTGGAAGTTTGTGAAGCAGTCATGAATGCATGGGAACCATCCATTGAAAATCCCATAATCCTGAACCTCCCAGCCACGGTTGAAGTCGCTCCACCAAATATTTATGCAGACCAGATCGAATGGTTCTGTCGCAATATGAAGGAACGGGAAAAGGCAATCATCAGCCTCCATACGCATAATGACAGGGGCACTGGAACCGCAGCCACAGAACTGGCGCTCATGGCAGGTGCCAACCGTGTGGAAGGCACCCTTTTCGGCAATGGGGAACGAACCGGGAATCAGGATCTTGTCATCACGGCCCTCAACCTTATGGCTGACGGTATTGGAACAGGTCTGGACCTTTCAGACCTAGAGCCAATTCGTGAAATATATGAATATTGTACACGCTTGGCAGTCCCTGAAAGACAACCCTATTCGGGGGAACTTGTCTTTACAGCATTCTCTGGATCCCATCAGGATGCCATAAAGAAAGGATTGGACCGACGCAAAAAAACCACAGGGGACCAACCGGGTAAATCCGCGCCTTGGGAAATCCCCTACCTTTCCATTGATCCACAAGATATTGGACGCGACTACGAGGCCATAATTCGAATCAACAGCCAAAGCGGTAAAGGTGGAGTCGCCCATGTCCTCTCAAGGGACTATGGGCTGGACTTGCCCAAGGCCATGCATCCGGAGATTGGCAAGATTGTCTATTCAAATGCAGACGAAAAAGGACGCGAACTTACACCGGAGGAAGTCCATCAAGTCTTCCTGAGTGAATACACCAAACGTGACGAGCCTCTAAAACTCTTCAACTATGAAATTCTTCCAACCGCCGAAGGCGGAGGCCAGGTGGAGGTAAAGGCTGCAATTAGACTAGGGGAACAGGAAAAGCAAATCAACGGCGTAGGAAACGGCCCCATTAATAGTTTTGTCAATGCCCTGGCACGGGAAGACATGAAAAACTTCAGCCTCATTGATTTCATGCAGCATGCAGTTGGCAAAGGTTCGGCGACAGATTCAGCCTCCTATATCCAGATAGAGACCGACAATGGGAAAAAGGTGTATGGATGCGGCATCCATTCGGATATCGGGAAGTCTGGCGTACTCGCCCTTGTCAGCGCCTATAACCGCGCTAACTCATAGATTCTATCCCAAGGGCCGAGTATGATCCCAAGGTAATTGCACCTCCACTGGGTCGTGTCGCCAAGGTTCAAATTTCTCAAACAACTTACCTGGATTAAGGATATTTCTTGGATCCAGGGTCTTCTTGATAGCTTTCATCGCAGCAAATTCCGCATTGCCAAACTCCAGGTCGGTGTAGGCTGTCTTTGCCAGGCCTATGCCATGTTCTCCACTGATGGACCCTCCTAGTGCCACCACTTTTTCCATGACCATCTTAACGGCATTGGCGGCAACCACTCGGGTCTCCCGCGAACTCCTGTCATACATTACATTTACGTGAAGGTTGCCATCACCGGCATGCCCAAAAACGGCAATTGGCAGGCCTGTTTTTTCACGTACAGTATCAATAAAGTCAACAAGGTCAGCCTCGCGACAAATAGGAACAACCACGTCCTGATTCAGCTTGGAGTTGGCCAATTGAAACATCGCTCCCGAGCATTGACGGCGAACTTCCCAAAGTTCTTCGGCCTCCTTCGCTGAATTGGATTTCAAGAAAGTAATGGCGGTTCGGCCAAGCCACTTCTCTATAGTTAAAGTATCTTCAACCACTTGAGCGGGATGCCCATCAGTTTCCACCAAAAGCAAAGGGGATGCCGGCGCTTCAGGAAAAAGGCTCCTGCCAATACCCCCCTCTGCACCCTTTACGCTAAGACGATCAAGAAATTCCAGGATGGAAGGTTGCACCTCACCACCGACAAGGAGTTCCTGTACAGATTCAAGGACCGCGCGCTCAGACGTGAAAGCAGCAAGAAAAGTCTGACGACTGCGAGGTGCGGGAAGGAGCTTTAGGGTGGCCCGCGTGACAACTCCCAACATTCCCTCACTTCCAATCCATAAATCCCGCAGATTATAGCCGGATGAGAATTTTTTCAGGTCGCGACCAAATTTCACATGCTCTCCTGTCGGCAGGTATCCTTCAAGAGCGACAATATAATCACGGGTCACCCCATACTTCACACACCGAAGTCCACCTGCATTACAGGCAATATTGCCTCCAATCGTGCACCACTTTAACGAGGAGGGATCCGGTGGATAGAATCGGCCCTGTGCATCCGCGGCATTTTGAATTTCGCCGGTTATCGCTCCTGCCTGCGCATGGCAAAAATTGGTCAATGGATCGATCTCAAACTCTGACAAGCCTGATAAGTCCAGTACCCAGCCACCATACCTTGGTGCGGCGGACCCCGTTAGCGTTGATCCCACTCCTCTAGTCGTCACTGGAACCCGATGCTGATTGGCCAACTGGAGCAAAATCCCAACTTCTGATTCCTCTTGGGGTCGGACAACTGCATCCGCCTTGAAAGCAATCTTCATCCCGTCAAAGCTTTTTTCAAAAAGATCTCTGCCATCAACTGAAACTGAACACCCAAGGCGTTGCCGTAGTAGTACCGTCGCCTGCGTATACCTGGAATCGTTCATATTACTCATGTACAGAAGGAATATTGGAAATCTGAATCTGAATTTCCATGCTCTATTAATAAACCCATGGAACAGGTATTATAAAACCGTCCGCATTCAATCACCCCAGTCATAGCAGGCATAAGTTGGTTGAGTTGTCAGGCCTCGAATCGACGACTCCTGTCCAAGTACCCTTCACGGGGAACAGTAACATAGGAGTGGCGAACTCCCTTCAGGCGATTTCTACCCCGGCTTAATAAAACCATTTCCTTGTCCATCCGGTCCATCCAATCAGCTAAAACTTTTGAATTGGTCTGGGTTTTCTTTTGAACCCCCTGAACCCGGTTAAAAATAGAATCACCCAATGGTTCCGTATCAACGGTATCCATCATTTGGGTTAATTTGTCGATGGCCTCGGTTTTCTTTGCTGCAATTGCCTCAAGAACCTCAAGATTTTCCTCCTCAATTGCCTTTATTTCTTGGTTGAGAAGTTCTTCACATTCAGCCAGAAGGCGCTCCAGCTTCTCTTCCGTGTCCATTTTGCAATCGGGCGTTCTAACGCACCGTATAAATTTTTAAGCCTCCGAGGAAAAAGAACCCGCTTGGATCGTGCTCTCATCAGTCTGGGTCAACATTTCCGCCCATGCATCACGAAGTTCCTTTATCGTCTTCTCCGCATGGTTGATCGGCTCAACCTCTTTCTTAAGGTTGGCCTGTTGAAGCTGATAGTAAACAAAGTCGTAAAGCTTGTAAAGTGTCCCGGGTAATTCCCCTGGGACATCCATGTCAAGGGATGACTGAAGTTCTGCAACGATGTTCTGTGCCTTGATCAGGTTATTGTTGATTGTCTCATTGCGCTTCATGAAATTCTCTTCAGAAAAGCCTTCTTTTGCCGCAGTCATAAACCGCAAACCGCCATCAAATAGCATGAGAACCAATTTACCGGGACTGGCGGTCTCAATAGCCTGGGAAGTATAAGACTTGGCAATCTTTCTGTAATCCATATTATAAAAATAGTGTGTGGCTTTTAAGCAAAATTGTAATTTGTGAACAATGAAAACAATTGGAATGTAGCTACACTGGCCTTAGTGAAACTCGACTAAACAATCCGCTGGGAAATAAGGTTTTGAGCCAGGGTATTGAGTGCTTCGTTTCCGGGATAGTCTGCATCCTCAGCCAATTCACGTCCCCTCTCCACAGCTTCAACCCGTATCTCGGGCATATCCTGCAATTTGGCAAGGAGTGTATCAAAGCTTAGTTGAGCCTTGTCCGCATCACCCTTTCCACCCCGTGACCGATTCAGGGTAACAGGCGAGGAAATAGGCTTGGGTTGTCCGCCCTGCAGGTTATTTATCTGATCCATTTGTAAATTAGGGAAATTATTAGGAAGATTCCCTTAAAATACAAGTCGGATATCACGCTATAATCTTTAGGAGAAAGATGCCTTTAGCGACGAGGCAAAGTATCCAATACTGTTGATGCAACAAAGCGCGTGAAATATCGTGGTGACTGGAGGATCGAGCCTGAATCCTCCAGCGGAAAAGGGGAACCACTCTTTTTCTTTTGAAAATTCAGCGCTGCCACTTGAATTTCCTGATTCCCTGAGTTATAGACAGTGTCCGCAGACCAAAGAATCTCGCCTGTGGAGGCGTCAGCCAACTTGCAACGTAATCCTATGCTGATCGGCTTGTATGGATAGTAATGAGTGATATCAGTTAAAAGAACCCCATCAGCTCCATATTTGGAGCGAAGGCGGGCAAGAAGATCAGGGGGAAGCGGGTCGGTTGAGGCAAGGGAACTTTCCCTGGTCAACTGGACAAGGGCGTCCTTGGGAACAGGGACAGCTTCAAGCCGGCCCTTACCATTCAGCTCGTTGATAAGGGTTCCATCAACAAATGAAACCTCGACGGAGGATTCAAGTTTCTGGTGGACGGGGAGTACGGCAACCTTCGCAAAATCAGCCGGTAGAAATTCTACACTGAAAAAATTCACCGGTTTAAGCGGGATGGGGTCCTTCTTGTTGCTGAAGGAAAAATCCTTGAGGGAGGGGGTTTGGCACCCAACCATGAGAAACAAGAGGAAAAGAGGGAATGAATAGCGTTTAAGGAAATTGTATAACATAAGGAAATTGTAGTCGGTTGAAACTGTTTCTAAGTTGTTCTGGTTAATGGGGAAATCAATCAATTATTTCTTCTTGCTGCCACTTCCAAAATTACTGTCGATACTGGATTGTAGCATTTGAGACTGGCTTTGCAGTCCCGCCTGCATCTCCTCCATCCGAACAAAACTGTTTATCATCTGCTGTTCCCGTTGTGCAAGAAGGGTCTCGAGATTTGCAATATCAACATCCAATTGATCATTGGAGTCCTGCAATGTTGCTATCTGGATGGGGATGGTACCGTCTGATTGAGTATCATCAGGATCGGGTGTTGTACCGGCGGTGAAGTTACCTATGAATTCTGAAACCCGGTGGGCCGCACCATAGGCAACACCATTTATAACTGGGGTTCCTGTATAATCAGATAAACTACTGTCATTGGCCCTACGGGCAACACCATCATTATAGCCATAAAAGGACCAGTTGGCATCTATGTTGGCAGCATTGGTGGTATCATAAGAGGGAGGCTGATTACCAGTAGTACCCTGCAATGCAATCCAGTAAGCTCCATCATATTCAGTGAGCTCCCCCTTGTCGTAAGTGGTTGTTGAACTGTAATAACCGGGGGGATCAATCGAGGACATGAAAATCTCCTTAACCTGGGAACCATTACCAGACAGGGCATTAGCCAGGGTGGTGGCGTTGGCAACCTGGAGGTCGTTGGAACCGGAGACAAAATCCAGCCCGATATCCTGGATTCGTTCAAATCCGGTCCCTTCCATGGTAAAGGGGTTCACGCTGTACTGGTCCCCAAAGACAGCCGCACGTAGAGAAGAACCCAGACTGGTTACCTCAAAATTATCCGAGAAAATAGATGTTTGAACATTGTCGCCGGTTGTCGTCGTCTGCGTCACACTACGAAGATAAGACTGCACATCGTTATAGGAACTAATGAAGCTATCAATGGCGGAACTTGCCCCACTCGTATCTGTTGCCAGGGTTATGGTAATATCCGAATCTGTCGTGGCAAAGTCATCCAGGATCGTTACAGTCAATCCGTCAATACCATGGGATGTTCCGGTTACACTGTTACTATTACTGGTTACAATGGTCCCATTGATGGTCAGGGTTGCATCATTCCCCTTTGTAAAGGTGGAATTGGTGGTCAATTCCATGGTTCCCAATAGTGTATTTGCGGTATCACTGGCAGAAATCTTTATATTTCCGGTTTCCTTGTTGGTCAGGATAAACCGATCATCAACAGGGTTATAAGACATGGTAACTCCCGCGCTGGACGCAGTTACCTTATCCATTAATTGTTGAAGCGTGGTGTTATCAATATCGATCTCACTGGCTGTTGCATCCGCGCCATTTTTGACGGTGAAACTCTGGTTGTTGATTGTAAATGTGTAGGTTCCATCTGACACACCCAAGGCTTCCTTGATACTTTTGGATGAATCAACAGAACCAATCGAAAACTCACTCAAGCTCCGGAATGTATCAGGAGAACCGGGATCGTTGTTCGTGGTCGTACTGTTGGATATGGTCGTGGTGACGACTCCATCAGCGCCCTCAGTTGAACCCACTGTCATCGTAAAAGCTGTGCCCGGTGTATCTGCAGTAACAGTGACATTACTACCAACTACGGCTGCGGTAACAGTTCCCGAGATACCACTTGCATTAATGGCACTTGCAATATCAGTGGCAATATTGGCTGCGGAGGTACCCGTTGTAACGGTTACCGGCACAGCAGTCCCATCAACCGTGACTGTCATTGTATCACCGGTGACATTGGCGTTCGTGGTTGCATCCGTGGTCGCGGCACCACCTCCATTATTTGTTACAGTGGAAGAGGCGGTAAAAGATGTGCCCGCAGTGACTGCAGTTAAAGTCAGGGACCCATCAGCTGCAGATGCGTCTGCAGTAACAATCGCACTAAGAGCTCCATTTGCATTGATTGCAGCGGCCAGATTACTTGCAGTGGTTGCAAGATCGGTATCCCAGGCAATTGCGGCAGGCAGGGCATTTCCGTCAACGGTCACGTTAAAATCATCCGTTCCACCCCCGTTGGTGATTGTGACGGTGTCAATCTGCGCCTCCCTGGCATCCGCTGCCAGCCCGGTTATCGTATCAATCTGCGCCACAGGGGATGTCGTTGTACCAGCCCCAAAATAGGTGTTGGGTGCCGTGGACAGGTCAGACCCACGCGGGGCATCAGTAAGAACCTGATAATAGTTGGTTCCGTCCCAAACATAGTCGCCAGCACGGTAGAAATTGGTTGTGGAGGTTGTACCCGCGGTCTCGGTTTTGGAGTAATATTGCGTACCTCCCACCTCCCTGTAATTCTTTTCAGATTGACTGAAAAGCTTCATCACCGAAAGAAAGTTGCTGGAATCGTCCGCATGCCCAAGAATAACCTCCGAGCTGCTTTCAAGGTAAAATTTTCCGTTTTCCACTCCGGCTGTAACCCCGGTGACATTAGCGGTGATATTGGCCACAGCAGTAGTCAGGGTGTCCGTTAATGCAAAAGTGCCACTGGTCCCGATCGAGAGGACAGTTCCATTGATGGTAAAGTTGCCCTCCGTAATCGCAGTGGATGTGTTCAGGTCCTCGATTGTGTCGCCGGTGACAATATTCGTCTTCATGTCGGACTTGCCATAAAGGACGCTACCGGTTGCCTTGGTCGCATCCGAGATCACATAATCACCAACGATGGTGCCGGTTGCTGCTGAGGCGCTCAATAAACTTGTATTCGGATCTGAAAGTGCTACGGAACGAGCATCCCATAAATCAGCGTTGGCCAGGCTGTCCGCATAACTGTCCATCGTGGTCAGTTTGCTACTCAGGTTACTCAACTCAGCAGAATCCCTTGCATTTGTTACCTGTTGGGCCTGCATCTTTTTGATGGGGATTCGTTCCAGCTCCATAAGCTGGTCAACGACATTTTGCCAGTCCATTCCCGAGGCCAGGCCACTCAGTTGCATTCCGTTACTCATATTAAATTCTTCCGCTGATTAAGATTTGAACCACGGCAATGGATACCTCCCGGAGGGTAAAAAGCCCTTGGGGATGTGGAAAGTTTTTCCGGATCGACACCGAATCTCCGTGCTGTGCGTGTAATTATCCATTTGGACAACACGCATAGCAGGAAAAATGCCAAAACTTATTTAAGAGGGTTCATCCGGTCTTCAAAATGAACCCGCGGGCTAGGGCTAAAAAGAAAACCGGCTGCCTGCATCGACCTCCTTGTCTCCGCGGGCAACCGGTCCTTAGCCATGTCACTAGCTTTGTATCCGCTGCATGTGGGGACCATCCGGCGGTGCAGGAGGCACCATGCCCGGATATCCCCGGTTCTTCTGGACAGATGGAGTCATGCAGAAAACCTCCATCCGTCCATCTGTGTTCTTCTTCGATTCCAATGTGGAAAGTTCAGGCACCCGCTTGGGGCGGTGATCCGGCCAAAGAAAACCGGTCGCCCGCATCGACCTCCTTGTCTCCGCGGGCAACCGGTCCTTAGCCATGTCACTAGCTTTGTATCCGCTACATGTGGGGATCAATCGGGAGGTGCAGGAGGCACCGTTCCCGTAGACCCAGGGTTCTTGCCGATTGGGTGAAACCATGTAGCCGGTTCCATCCATCCGTATATCTTCTTCTTCAATTCCATTGAGGAAAGTGTCTGCACCCCCACCGGGGGCAGTTCGGCAGGCAGGACCCGGGCGATCATTTCGACCTCCTTGTCTCCACGATTCATCCGGGGTCCTTGTTGCCATCTTGCTGGAATAAAATTTATACAGGCATACAGGTGACGGGGATGCCCCAAAAGGGTTCCCCCGTGTCATGGGGAACACAGTCTTGGGAGGGTCCCATAGATGCTGCTGCCTGCGGTTCATTATTGAATTATTATTGTATGTACGTTTATTTTGGAAAGTTGCGCTTCAAATCGTCAAATTCAGTGCTTTATTCGAGGGTTTTAAGGATCCCATTAATCCCTCTTAATTCCTTTTATATAAATGCTTTACTCTATATTTGTTTATTCAAAATATATCCTCGTTTGCTCTTTCAATTATCGAGGCGTTTTATGGGTGTATTTTCTCATTAAAAATCGGATTAATTCAACCACCGCTCCGGGCGCTCCCGTTGATCCCCTTGTGGAAGAAATCAACCGGGAACGCCAAACACCGGGTTCACCGTCATCAACCCGTCTGTGGATGGAAAATAATCCCATCCGGTTCCATTGCTGGTAGGACTGGTTCATAGGTTGACGGTGTATCAGGTGGGTTGCGGTTGGCGGTCAGGTCCAGGGTGATTAACCGAGGAGTTGCAGGGCAACATTCGGAATACCGTTGGCCTGGGAAAGCATTGCTGCAGAGCTCTGCACAAGAATGTTGTGCTTCGCGAAGTGCGTGCTCTCGATGGCGATATCAACGTCCATCAGGCGACTGCGGGCTGCCTCTATGTTGGCATGATTGACCGTCAACAGGGAATAGGATGAATCGAGCCTGGACATCTCCGCACCGTTGTCTGCTCGGGCAGTCGCTGCATTCTGTATGAAATTGGTGAAATCATCCACAGAGTACTTGGCAAGTGTACGATCTTCATCCAGTAGGTTCACCCCGCTGGTGGTAATCAAACCGGCACCATTGGTATCCGTGCGATAAACACCTTCACGACTGAGACCAACGCTGATAATAGTCGCCTCGGTTGTCGTGCTTTGATTAAGAGTAGCAGCTGTTCCTGACGCAACACCTGCAGTGATATCAGACGATGTGGATGTTGCATTCACATTCAGGGAATAACGGTCTGCTGACTTCTTCGCAGTAAGGTCAACACCGGTCCCGGCTCCATCCGCAGCAGCAGTGAGGATACTTCCCAAACTGCTACCATTGATGGCAGTCACCAGATCCGCTATTGTTCCACCGATTCCAAAATTATAATTGTATCCATCAATTTCAAGAGCCAGGGTATCCCCTTTTGTAGTCGTTGCTGCGCTGATGGTACTACTGTTTCCATCATCGGCAACACGGGTTTCTATGTGAGTCGTGGCGCTGCCAGCAGTAAGTGTCAACGCACCCCCACCTGTTGCCGCAGCAGTGATATTCGTGTTACCAAGCGCATCATTCCCACTCATCGCTGCATTGGCATTGATAGCCGCGACCAGCGCTGTAGCTGTAGTTGCATCATCAGCTGTCCAGGCTTGCGAGAAGGTCGTGCCATTTATATCCACTTCATAGGTAACCCCGACACTACCGCCACTAATGGTTAACGTGTCCACTTGCGCAGCGCTATCTCCTGTAATGGTAGCAAGGTTTTCAACCTGGACGACTCCTTCGTCGCCCATTTCTGTTGTCACCGCCTGCAGGTCTCGGCCTTCAGTCTGG
>JABJCN010000050.1 GCA_018668635.1 Opitutia bacterium | reverse complement strand
GTTTTCAAAACTGGCCTGCCGACCAGATGAAACATTTCGTGGAATACCTGGACCGAGCCGGCCCGATCGTTGGACTGCGCACTGCGACCCACGGCTTCAACAAAATCCCAAATAACAGTCCCTACGCCAAGTATAACAATGGTTACGGAGGTGCGGACTACAAGGACGGTTTCGGCCGACAGGTCCTGGGAGAGAAATGGGCCGGTCACTATGGTGGCAATCATCGCTCCAGCACACGCCTTGATATCGTGCCGGAACAAGCCAAGCACCCCATCCTGCGAGGGGTAAAGGACATGTGGGCCCAGTGCGGTGGCTATAACACCAACCCGCTCAAGCCTTATACCGCCCTCGCCATGGCTCAACCCCTGAAAGGCATGTCACCGGATTCACCGGATGATGAATCCCGCAAGCCAGTGCCTGGTGCATGGACGCGACATTATTCAGCCAAGGATGGAAAAACCAAGGGACGTGTATTTACCAGCACCTACGGAGCCTCCAATGACATCGAAAGCGATGGCTACCGCCGCCTGCTAATCAATGGCTGCTTCTGGGCCGCCGGCATGGAGGACGCCATAAAGGCGGATGCAAATGTAAGCTTTGTCGGCCCTTTCAACGGAACCTGGGCCAAAGGCAAGGGCCGCCGCAAAAGTGGCACCAAGCCTTCAGATATGGCCGGTTGGGACACACCCATCGTGCCCTTGCAGAAATAGGAGAATCCAATCAGTCCAGTCCCAACACATAGGACTCCGAATAGCGGAGTTCCCCCGTGAAGGCGTCATGAAACTGGAATATGACCTGAGGATGTGGGAAAGCAAACCATCGCTCGCCATCGCGTTCCAGAGGATTATTGAAGACATTGTTTACCTGAACGATACAGTAGTGAGGGAAGGTTCGGTTGGCTCTGGGAATGTCCTCCTTGGCATAACTGGACCACCGAATGTCGCAAGCGCGAGGGCCATATTTAAATCGTCCGTTGGCAGGCCTTCCACCCTCGTCCTTCATCGGGGCATGATTGATTGAGTTGTGGGGGCCGCTGGCAAACTCCCATACATTGTCAGTGATCTTGATCGCAAAACTATTGTGGAGATCGCCGGTCAGCACGAACACTCCCTTGTCCAGACCATCCCAGAACTCAATGAGCTCCTCCCGTTCCTTGAGGAATACGGTCCATGCATCATCCTTCTTGATGGTGGTCTGCTTGTCATCGCCACCTCCGCTGCCAACATGTGGCACCATGAAATTAACTGATGATACAACAAAAATGAAATTTGCCTTGCTGTTTTGGATTCCGTCCTTGAGCCACTTAAGTTGTTTCTTCCCAAGCATGGTGGCCTTTGGGTTGGTGGGGTTGTCCACATTATGAAGGTTACGGTGGGAACGGGTGTCGAGGAGGAAAAAATCACAATTCGAAAGTGAGAATTTGCCATAACAACGACGGCCGATGGAGTATGTTTGTGTACCATTGGCCTTCGCAGGAGGGATGACCTGCAACTTGGTGGGACTGAGCACCTTGACAATCTCATAGACGGCTGAATTTGGGTCACCTGGTTCTGCATCCAAAGCAGAATCAGGGACACCCGCTGTTGAAGTACCCCAGTGAACGTGAAGATTTGCCATATCTTCAAGATTAAGCTTGGTAAAGTCGGCATCTGGGTCCTCGATGACGGAACTCCCCTTCCTAAACTTACCCGTGCCGAAATGTGCGCTACCATTATGCTGGACGGGGTTGGCCCAGGCTAGGTAGTCAAACCAGGCACGGGTGCCAATATCCCGGAAGACGGCACGTCGATTCACATAGCCTGTCTCAGCAGCACCATATATGTCGTTGATCAATTCATGGTCGTCTGCAGTGTAAAAGGTGGGAACGTGCCGATGCCACTCACTGAGATTACGGGCACGGTGAAGGTAGGCCTTGTAGTTTTCCCAAACCCCAACAATGGTAGGAGCTTTCTGCACGATGTGCGGGGCATCCGACATGGCGGACAACCCAACCTGATGAAGCCAGGATTGTGGTGGATAATCACGCTGAAACTCATAAAGCCAGTCCCCGTTGAGAATGGCAAAGTCAACCTGGTCGCGAACCTTGGCGTTCAAGGTATCAAAAACAGGAACAGTTGGACCAGCACTATCGCCTCCACCCTTTTGGTTGTTACCACAGGCAAACTCAAATTTAAAATTAAAGAGCCCCTTGGGATTGCCATCTGGATTTAGATAGTCCTTGGCATCCGGAAGGGTACGAAATGAACCAGACAGTTGATGATCATCAATCCGGTAATGATACCTGGTGCCGGCCTTTAGTCCATTTATGGTCAGGACCCCGGTGTGATCATGCTCCGGGCCTCCTGTTTCAAGGCTGGCAGTCTGATCGAGCTTGGTTGCATCGGTCCCATAAAAAACCCGAACCGTCCCGGGGCGAACCGTGCGCACCCACAAACTCATGGAATCAGCGGCGGGCCGACCCAGGACTGGACCATGGGTGACACGAATGGGTGTAGGGGCCCAATCCTGAGCGGAAAGCATGGTGAAAGTAGCAAGAAGAATTGGTAGTAATTTCATGATTAAAACTTGTTGTTGAAAAATGTAGGTGAAAGAGGTTGGTTTTATTTCTTCTTGTTGCCAACTGCATCTTTTAAAAGATGTCGAACCTTGTCGTACTCGGGGTTTACGCAACGATCACCCCAGCGCTTGAGTGCAGACAGCAGACCGATGTCAGATTCCGTCTTTTGTCCCTTGTCTCCGGTTTCCTTGATCCAGTCGGCAAGAATTTTCCGGTGATGCTTAAGGTCCTTCTTGAATTTCGGGTCCCTGGCCAGATTGTGGATCTCGTGGGGGTCATTGGCGAGGTCATAGAGTTCCTCAGGCTCCTTCTGTTCGCCAAAGAAAACGAGCTGCGTCTTATTCATTTTACCCTCGGCCATCAGGCGACGAAATTCCTGTGAAACAGGCCATGGATCCTTGTAACTGGGTTGCATGAAGGGCCGATCGGTCAGGTAATTCCGAAGGTACTTGTACTTCGGGGTCACCACGGCCCGGATGTGCTCTATGGTGTAATCACAGCGGTCACGGGCCGAGATGACAAATGACCGGGGCTTGTGATCAGGGGAAAGAAAGTCCTGACCTTCCATATATTCGGGAATACCTATGCCGGAGGCAGCCATGGAAGCGGCACTGATATCAATACCGCTAACAAGGTCATCACGAACCCTCCCTCCCTTGACGCCGTGACCTGCAACAATGAGAGGCATATGGATTCCCCCCTCGTATAAATACTGCTTGTGACGATGAAGCTTGTAGCCGTGGTCACTGAACATAAAGATCAGGGTGTTGTCGTATAAACCATCACGCTTGAGGGCCATGATGATTTCACCGACCTGCTGATCAGTCATCAGCAAACAATCATAATGATGGGCGATTTCCTCGCGAACAAGAGCGGTATCCGGATAATAAGGGGGCACGGGCACCTTGTCGCGGTCTACAGTCTTCTTTTTGACACGCTTGCCAAGCTTTCCGCCACCAAGTTGAACCTGCCCAAAGAATGGTTGATTTTTTTTCTTCCCCATCCAGCACTCGCCAGCCACCAGTGCGGCTGGCCCCCAACCCCGTTTCTTGGGGATGAAATTGTACATTTCACTGGTCTTGTAGGTGAAATTGTAATCATCCTTTCCACCTTCGTTAAACGTATAATAACCAGCCTCACGAAAAAGTACAGGGAGTGTTTTTATGGAAAGAATGTTCTCATCAAACCGGCCCATATCCTGGCCTCGAAAACTGGGACGGCAACTACGGTGATTGTGAGCTCCGATGCTGGTCTGCATCATACCGGTAATGATGGCTGAACGCGTAGTTGAGCAAACACCGGCCGGGGTATAGAATCTGTCAAAGCGAATTCCGCTTGTAGCAAGAGCATCAATGTTGGGCGTCTTGATGAGGGTCTCCCCGTAACAACTGAACCAACCACTAACATCCTCCAAATAAACCCAGAGGATATTGGGTCGCTTTGCCTTCGCATTTGCGCATGTAGATGTTATGAATATTGCAAACAGAAATGAAATATATTTCATGGGAATGCAAGTTAGGGGGGTGCAGGGATGCGTCAAGATCGATTGGGCTTGCCAGTCGATGGCACTAATAAATCCTAGTCGTCAGTAAAAATGGAGGAACTTTGGAATTTTGTCATAAAGGCCACAGGAGTGTCACTGGATGGCATCCATGGACCGCAACATTGGGCCAGGGTCGAACGTAATGCCCTGTTAATTGCCGAGGAAAATGGAGGAAACACGGTTGTGGTCAGCCTCTTTGCCTTATTTCATGACAGTCAGAGAATCAATGACCATATTGATCCCGGACATGGGAAACGAGGTGCAGAATACGCCCGGAGTGTGAGGAACCGGTTGCCATTAATCGATGATAATGCATTCGAGTTATTATGTGAG
>JABJCN010000111.1 GCA_018668635.1 Opitutia bacterium | reverse complement strand
TCTTTTGACTTAAGGCGTTCCATGGCCAGTTCATAAGCGCTTTTCATAATGGAATTATTTTCTATCTAAGTGGGAATAATCGTTATCATTATGTAAATGCCAAATGCTACTGGAGGAATCCAGAAAAAATGTAATCCCAGTCTATTTATAAATTTGTGGCAGATGAGGAGAATTCCTAAAAAAAATAGAACTCCTGCAGGTCCCAGGATTGTATCTCTCATCGTGACTTCCTGAAAGAATCCTGGTATCTGCACTGCTTTTTCAACCATCCAGATCATTATGTTGATCAAGGATTTGGCAACGGAATTGATCAAACTGGTTAGGATCCCTAGTCCGGTTATTTCTAAAATTAGAGAGATTGCACCAAGTTGAATTACAATCCCAGCCATTGATACCAGAAACAGGTTTAAGCAGACTGTGCCTGGTGTTGCTATTCCAAAGTTCGATATCGTTAGAGGTGTGCTCGCCAGTGTTGCCGCAAAACTGATCGAAAATACAAACATGAACCAATTTGTGATTAATAGAAGAAAGCGTCTCCAAAGTGGAATTGATATTTTTGGAATCCCGGTGACTTTAGGTTCCATCAGAATTCTTAACTGTTCCCCAAGAGGGAGCCCATATAGGAGAATTGCCGTAACCACTGCATATGAAAACTGGAATCCCAGGTTTCGAATTTGTGCCGGATCCAATATGAGGATGAAGACAGCCGAACCCACCAGGGCCGGGAATGGATTACTTTTCCGCTCGATAATTCGAGATCCCCAGACAAATGCCACCATCAGGAAGGCCCTTATCGCCGATGGTTGACCTCCCGTTATCTGAACGTAGAGAAAGATTACGCACAAACCCACAGAGATTCGTATCCATGCTGGTATCGGCAATACATTAAACACCCAATATACCAGCATGGCCACCACCCCGACATGGAGTCCACTGATAGCGAATAAGTGCATTGTTCCGCTATGTCGAAATTGTTGTTTTTGGGAATGTGTAAGTGCAGTTTTTTCACCAAGCATCATGGCAACAAATACATCTGCCAGAGAATCACTCCCGGGACTTTTGCCATCGCGGAGAGTGTTTTGAAAAAGAAGATTGGTGTCGTGGCAAAATTGAAAGAAGGTATTTGCAGGTCTTACTCTATCCACAATAATTGCCCTTTTTGATGCATGAAAAACATGTGCTCGAAGAAGAAACTTATCAAATTCCTCATCTTCTGAATTTCCCCAGGACAAGGATTGAACAATACCTTTTAGGCGCAACACATCCCCGCGCACGAATTGTCCCTTTAACCCTTGGGTATATGCACGGAAATATATCTCCCTGCCAACAATGTAATCCAATGTAGCGGGCGCTTTATCAACGCATGCAATTCCAGAAATTCGTCCGTATTGATCTTTTTTGACGAACACCCGCCGGATTTCGATTGTAAATTCTACGGCTCTTGGAGGAAGTTCTAGTAATCCATGATCCCGTATAATTGGATCCCGTATTTGGTACCAACCCCATCCGTAAAGAAAAGCTGCACTAAAAATACATCCTGCCCATGTGATTTTCCAAGCTGAAGATTCTATAATAACTTTCTGTAATGTACCACCGGAAAGCACCAATCCGCCCAGTGCGCATAGCCCCGGAAAAACTTCGAAATGTAATCCTGTCAGGTAACCTAATATTTGTGGAACCAGTAACCACAAAAGTGGTGCCCGTACGCTTGTATTGTTATCTTGAATTGGAGAGTCATCCTGCACGCACAAAATAATCCAGACAAAACAAGCAATGTAAACATATTAAAAAACAATACAAAACACATGGGGCGGGGGTGGACTGCGATACAACCTCTCACTATATGTTGGGATTAATTATACCCGTGGCGAATGAAACGTTCTCCGAAGATATTCAAGGGATTCTGCAGACTTTTTTGCACATAGCGCCAGCCTCGTTTTACTGCTTCAGGGAGCTCGTCCCCATTGGCAAGGTTTGCGGTAATTGCGGCTGACAATGTGCAACCGCTGCCATGCGTGTTCACATCTGATATTCTATTGGCTGAGAAAACCCTTGTTTTTCCATCAGGTTCTGCCAGGACGTCAACAAGTTCATCCCCTTTGAGATGTCCGCCTTTTACCAGAAACGCCGAGTTGCTGGCGTGTGCCAGTTTCTCTGCAGATTGCTTCATCTCTTCAGGATTCCTCGGTCGTGACTCCCCAAGTGCCTCAACCTCATCCAGGTTTGGTGTGACCAAGGTTGCCTGTGGCAGTAGCTTTTCCTTTATTGCTGCAAATGCCTGATTGTCGACAAGTGTGTTTCCTGAGGTAGCAACCAATACCGGGTCAACAACCAGCGGTACATTTGGCGATAGTTCTGACAGTGTTGAAACGACAATCTCCACTAATTCTGCTGTAGGGAGCATACCCGTCTTGATTGCAGCAACTGGAAAATACTCCAGCACCTGCTGAATCTGGATTGTTAGGTTTTGCGGACTGGTTGTCTGGATGTGTTTAACCCCGTCCGGATTCTGAGCGGTCAATGCGGTGATGGCTGAAGTGCCGAATACATGGAAATCTGCAAATGTTAGTAGATCCGCCTGAATGCCTGCTCCAGCACCGCTATCAGATCCCGCTATTGTCAGGGCGATCGGCAACCTCTTGCTTTTTTCATCTTCTATCATTTGCTCATAGAAAAAAATAGTAAGCGAAAAGGGAAGTCGTGATTTCATGGAGGAATTAGAATTCAAGGAGATGTTTGATGGAGAATCCAATGAGCACTCTCCATCCTCGGGCGATCGTAAACTTCCTTTGGCCGTGCGAATGCGGCCCACTTGCCTTTCCGAATTGGTGGGGCACGAGCAAATCCTGGGGGAGGGCGCCTTGCTGCCAAGGCTCGTGGCAAATAATCAGTTCGGCAGTATTTTGCTTTCGGGACCGCCGGGTTGCGGAAAGACCAGTCTTGCTGAGGTAATTGCTGCAGAGACCGGGTGCCGCATGATTCGCGTAAATGCAGTACTATCCAATACCGCGGAACTACGGGACGTGCTCCGTATGGCCCGTTATGATACAAAGAACCGTAGCATTGTCTTTATCGACGAGATTCATCGCTTCAACAAGTCTCAGCAGGATCTCCTGTTGCCTGATGTCGAGTCTGGCCACGTCCGTCTCATTGGAGCAACGACACACAACCCGGGCTTTTACCTGATCCCGCCTTTGCTCAGTCGGAGCCAGCTTTTCCGGTTGGAAGCAGTCCCTGTGGATGCAGTTGCCGGAGTCCTCGAAAAAGCATTAGCCGATGACGAACGGGGTCTTGGCGGGACCAAGGTCTATACTGATAAGAAACTTCTTCACGACATTGCCGAGATGAGTGACGGCGATCTACGTCGTGCCCTCAATGCCCTTGAGACTCTCGTTTTGAGTCTGCCTGTCGGTTCTGAGATGAAGGCGGAGGACGTGGAAGCCTTTGCCCGGGAACGTCACATTCGCTATGACCGGAATGAAGACGAACACTATGACACCGCCTCTGCCCTTATCAAGAGCATCCGTGGCGGCGATCCGGATGCCGCTCTCTACTGGTTGGCCAAGATGGTGGTTGGCGGGGAGGACCCGCGCTTTCTTGCTCGTCGTTTGGTTATCCTTGCCTCCGAGGATGTCGGCCTAGCAGATTCCCGTGGCCTGCTTATTGCCAACGCCGCCGCTCAAGCTTGTGACTTTGTGGGTATGCCGGAGTGCCAGTACCATCTTGCACACGCCACTGTTTTTCTTGCCTGTTCCCCCAAGAGCAATTCAGCTGGTCAAGCTTACTTCAAGGCACGTGCAAACATTCGTAAAGGCCCGGTTCAAACTGTCCCTCTCTGGCTGCGTGATGCTCATAGCAAGGCAGGTAAAGATGCTGGGCACGGCAAGGGTTATGAATACAGTCACGAATTTCCTGAAGCCGTCTCAGGGCAGGAATATATGATTAAACCCATCTCCTTTTTCGAGCCTGGGACCAATGGGGCCGAGGAACAAATCAGGGAACGCTTGTCCAGGTGGAAGGCGATCAAGGAGCAGATTCTAAAAGGGGAGAAGTAGGGGGGGCTTCAACTGTCAAACCGGAGCTCAGCGATGGGTTTGAGATTGACGGTCTTTAATATCCACCCCTTGCCGTCCTCGCTGGTCTGTAAAAGGGCATTGGTAATTTTTCCAGTGGCTCCCTGTGCTTTCCAATTTACACCCCTGTAGAGATAAACACCTCCATCCCGATGTATTTTTACGCGGTCTGCTTCGATCCGGATGACCTCAGTCTCCCCTCGTTTTGCAACCAGTACCAAGGGACCCGCGTAAATGAACCGGATAGGCCCCGATGCCATCAATTGATTGAGTTGAAGATTAAGTGCTTTGCTGGATGAGTGATTTAAATCCATCGATACCCGGAGATTCTCCACTCGCATTACGTGAAAATTTAGATGCAGAGGACCAATCTTTGGACGTGAGCGGTGGATCCCATCATATCGCAATTCCATTGCAGGCAACCCCGTTTCCTTGTCAAATAGCCTCACTTGGACATCCTGTGCTTTACGGATTGTTTCTATACTTAGCAGCGATCCATCAGTTGACCACGCCTTCGCAGTCAACAGGAACATCACCAGAATTTGAGGGATAATTCCGGGGGTTAGATTTTTCATTCCTGCCATTCAGTCCACTTGGTTCCATCCCAAATGTAGTAACTTCCATCTGTTTCCGAGATGTAGAACCAGCCCCCATGTGAAAAGTTGAAAAATACCGGGAAGAAACTGCTGTTGGTCCAAATCCATTGCCCCGGATCTTGTTGCCAAAGCCAGACGCTCTTGGGTGTGCCAGTGACTGGATAGGCCCAGCCCATCCATATATGGTAAAGCCATTCGTTCGGAAAGATTCTATTTTCGTATTCGTGCCAGCTATTGGGGGCCTGTCTGAAGTAGATGCCAAGCCAGTGGGATTGCCACCAATGGCCTGCAATTGCGGTTGCCAAGTGCCAGTCCCACCATCCGATGGATTGCAAAGGGATCGAACTAATCCAGATGTTCTCCGTTAAAAGGTCTGCGGATCTGGCATGGTTACGAAGTTCGGAGTCGGTCATGTCGGGCAGGATACTCCCAAAGGTGGGGTCGGTCAGGGTGGCATCAACAAACTGGTTGCCCACTGAATCTGGTAGCAGTAGTGAGAAGTCGACGTTCCCCTCAAAGAAGGGCTGGAGATTGACTGTTACCGGGTCTGATACTCCCCACGCTTGGGTGCCATCAAGAGTGTTTTCCACCTTGTAGAGTTGGTCGGAAAACTCGACTTCCTCTTCGAAATCGTTGGCTTCGAGCACGAATAGTCCAACTTTGCGTTTGGTATTTCGCAATAGAGGCGAGGCTTTCTGGTAGTAGTTGATTGCATCCTTCAAGTTCTCGCCAGCCTGAACCAGTAGTGTGGCATCGTAGACTGCACCAATATTTGAGGCGATATCCCGTATGGATTCTACACTGCCCAGTCCATTATTATCTAGTTCAATAAGTGAGCTGACTGATAGTTCCCAATTGTATGCAAGCTGAATTCTAACAAGAAACGTGTAAGCCTTGACCAAGGCCTGGAGTACTAGCGAGTCTGCATAATCAATGATGATATCATTTTCAAGATCGTAGTATTCGTCAGAGAGTTGTATTGTTTGATCCTTCCCCAGGGAAGCAAAGCGGGTTCCCAGTGCATCCAGAACAGGAAGGAGGTTGTCTACAACGTAGGCACGTAGTTCACTTGGCTGGAACTGTTTATTAATTTCCGCATCCTTACTGCTTGGAATCTCTCCGTCGAAGACAGTGAGACCATGGAATGAGGATGGCATACCAATGGAGACCATCATTGCTTGGAACTCATCAGACTCCGCCAGCTCTGCTAATTGCCAGAAACCGTACAAGTAGTTTGCCAGAGGGTCGTCTGGCTGCGTAGCCAGCTTCTCTTCGATTTCTTGCCGGGCCTCTGCGCTGGTGGCTGGAAGATTATCTGCCTGCCCATAAGTGAAAACAGGCAATGAGATCGAGCTCAATAGCATGGTTGCCACTAGATGAATGATGGGTTTTTTGTTGGTGGGGATATGAGAAAACATTAAAGGTAATAATTAATTAATTTAAATTTGTTACATTAAATTATTGGTCAAGGTCGAACCTTCTTTTTTTCTCGTCGTATTGACTTCCGCTCTGTGTCCATTAATGCCTCTATCTATTATAAATTTAAATGAGTACAAACAACCAATATGATCTCGTTGTCATCGGGGGTGGCCCTGCGGGCTATGCTGCAGCAATCCGTGCCGGTCAGCTTGGCAGGAAAGTTGCCTGTGTTGAATTGGAGCGTGCTGGTGGAACATGCCTAAATTGGGGATGCATTCCTTCCAAGGCTCTCCTCAAGAGCGCAGAACTCTATACAGCGGCGCAACATTCCGAGGAGTTCGGGTTCACCTGCGGGGACATCAAGGTTGATTTTGCCAAGGTCATGAAGCGTTCGCGCAATGTTGCCGATACAATGGGTAACGGTATAGAGTTCCTTTTCAAGAAGAATAAGGTGGACTACTTGATCGGTCGGGGACAGGTGAATGTGCCGGGCATGGTGGAAATTATTGATGGCCCGGACAAGGGGAAGTTCCTCAGTGCCAAGAACATCCTATTGGCCACCGGTTGCCGTGCCCGTAAAATCCCTGGACTCGAAACTGATGGCGAGAGGGTGATGACTTCCCGTGAGGCTCTGGCGATGCAAAAGATGCCAAAGTCTATTGTCATCATGGGCGCTGGCGCCATTGGAGTTGAGTTTGCGTATTTCCTGAATGCCTTTGGCTGCAAGGTAACGCTGGTTGAGATGATGGACCGCATTGTGCCGGTCGAGGACGGCGAGTCTTCCGCCGCATTAGCCCGAGCCTTCAAGAAGCAGGGTATCAATGTCCATACCGGCACCAAGGTTGAGGACATCAAGGTTGGGAAGGATTCCGTAAGTCTTAGCTTCGTCAAGGGCGACAAGTCTGAGAAGAAGGAGGTCGAGAGCGTCCTGCTTGCAATCGGGGTCGAAGCCTATACTGACGGTTTGCTTTCGCCCAAGGTCAAACCTACGACTGATCGCGGGTACCTTCAAATTAATGACCGTTACGAGACTACGGTTAAGGGAATCTATGCAGCCGGGGACCTTATTGGTCCACCCTGGCTTGCTCATGTTGCAACATTTGAGGCAGTGCAGGCGGTGAATGGTATTTTTGGACATGCAGATCCGCAGCGGGTTAAAGAGTTTCCCGGTTGCACTTATTGCCTGCCGCAGGTTGCAAGTATTGGTATTACTGAGGAGAAGGCCAAGGAGGAGGGCATTGCCTACAAGCTCGGGAAGTTTCCATTCTCAGCCTCTGGGAAAGCCGTTGCGGTTAATCACCCTGAAGGTTTTGTGAAACTTATTGTTGGCGAGAAGCATGGCGAAATACTCGGAGCACACATTGTCGGGCATGATGCCACTGAATTAATCGCGGAGTTTGGCCTTGGCATGAAGCTCGAGGCTACAGTCGATGAGATCCATGCCACGATCCATGCACATCCCACACTGGGTGAAGCCATGGGTGAAGCCGCCGCTTCCGTACATGGTGAAGCTATTCATATTTGATATTACAAGTGTGGGTGAAACCGATCCGTGCTGTAGTCAAAAGAACAAAAATGACTCCTGGTTTTATTTTTAATCAGTTTTAATGTGTATAAATCAAAAGGCCAGCCTTCCAAAGAAGGCTGGCCTAGTCAATTTACGGGATACCAAAGCCCGTTAATTCGCTTTTTATTATTCCTTGAACAACAAACTCGATGTATTTCTGGAAATTTAGAATTTATACGATGCACCAAGCTGGAACAAGCGTGGAGCTCCAGGGCGTAGTCCTTCTGGTAGGTCACTGACTGCATAATCTTTGTCAGTGAGGTTAGTAACCTTACCAAAGACACTCAAGTCTTCAGAAATTTGGTATGTAGCCGACCAGTCAAGCACACTGTAGGAATCAATTTTAGCATCGAATCCGTTTTCTGCAGTGTTGGATGCATTTACAAATACACTGTCCTGATAACTATAGTTGAGGAATGTGCTGAACTTATCATAAACAAGCCCTGCGCGTAGATTATATTGTAAGTCTGGGATGAATGGGATAGCGTTTCCGCTTGCTCCACCTTCATAACGACTCTCTCCATCTGTTCTTGTTGTGGATTCAAACTCTGCGTTTGTCCAAGTCACTGCTATTCCTACTGGAACGCTAAACTCTCCATTACGATTGAGGTCTGTTGATATCAGTGCCTCAAATCCACTGGATGAGGCTTCTCCGATGTTGATTGCATCATCACCCAAGCCACTTCCTAGGCTAGGTATTGCAAGCATATCATCAATACTTGTGTTGAAATATGCAACTTCATAGTTGAATATTCCTGCTTCTCCTCTCGCACCAAGTTCGATGCCGAGTGATTGCTCTTCAGATATATCTCCTGATGCTGCACCATATCCAGGCATCGCATGACCTTGGTGGACTCCTCCAAAGAATGTTAATCCATCATCTATTTTGTAGGTTGCACCTGCTCCGAGTAGAATATCGGTCAAGATTTTTTCATTTCCCTTGTATTCATAGGAGGCTCGAGTGTATCTGAGTCCGGGAGTAATTGTGATTTCACCAAATTTTAACTCATCCTCAAGATACCACTCCCACACTTTTGACATGCGATCCTTACCTGTACCTTTGGATCCGGTACTTGTGCTGTCATAGGATAGTCCAGTAGTTCCAATATTGTATATGTCTTCGGTATAATCCTTGTATGTATAGTGATCATCTGTATACCTAAATCCAGCGTCTAGGGCATGCTCCCCAACTTCGAAAGAGTAGTTGGCTTGAACACCGGTGTTTACGTAACTCCTGTCATTGTGCTTGTATTTTACTTGTCCTGAAGTTGTTCCGTTCAGCACATCTCTGACACCAGTAGTACCAAATGCACCTTTCCCAATTGAGTTCCAGCCTCCAGCACCCACTTTGACCTTTCCTATTTTGTACCAGTCGCGGTTGAACTCGTTTCTGAATATGGTTACTGCAAGATTGGAACTATCTGAAAATTCGTTCAAATACCTCAGGTACATTCTTTCTTGGTCAGAATCCATATTGTCATAGAGTGTGCCAGCATAGCGTTGGTAAGGATTTACCGCAAAATCTGACTTTGTTAAACCAATATAGCTAACATCACCATCAAGGTCAGTCCTTCCGAATTTGAACTCTAAATAACTGCTTTCACTTAGTTCATAGCTGAGCTTAAGCATAATATCGGTTTTGCTTACTGGTGCATTTGAACTTACTCTGTCAGCAAGTGCATTAATTGTTTTCCATCCATCAGTATGGGTGTCGAACAACTCGAATAGATATCCAAGTTTACTACCGTCTAATTCCACCTGTCCACCAGCATAAGCATGACCAGTCCGCTCATTATTAGAACCATAGGAACCACGGAAATAGGAGGTTACCTCCTGTGGGATGGGTGTTGAGAGGTAGTTGATAACTCCACCTGTTGTGTTTGGGCCTAGTTTTATTTGGCTGGATCCCTTGAGTACTTCAAATCCACTCATGCGTCCTGACGTAGGAGAATAATAAGCCGAAGGATCCGAGAATGGTGACGGTGATGAGGGGACTCCATCCTCGAGAATGGTCACCTTGCTTGAGCGATTCGGATCGACCCCACGTAGACTTATGTTTGGAAATAATCCATAACCTTCCTCTGAACGCAAGTAGACACCGGGAACAGTCTTAAGAATCTGATTTATATCCAGATAATTGAATATTTCCAACTCTTTGGAATCTATGTAATAACCAGATCCTGGTAGATTTGAAATATTTTCCTTTGAGCCGATTACAGAGAAAGGCTCAAGCACATCTGGTTGCTGATTTTCAGCACCTTCATTCTGACCATTTAGGCAGATATTGAAAAGTGCTAACGCTACGCATGATTTCGTTAATTTATTTTTCATTATTGTTGTTGTGTTTTTTAAGATGGCCTTACGATCTTAATGACACTCAGTCTCAATAAAATAAATGCATCCGTCAATTTCAAAATGAGAACCTGTCTCAATAAGGTGCGTCTTGTGCTCTTCCTACTCCATCATTAGGATTGGGCTTGTTTTTAATTGAGAATCCATCTCAAATAACAATTTATTTTTCACTGATATTTCAGTTTTTTAAATTTCACTAAAATATTTTTTTCATAAATCAGTACACTTGTAAGATGTTGCACCAATTGCTATTGACCATTGGCCCTTTTCATCCTTCTTTATTTTTCCCATTAGCTCCCATAGTTCAATGGATAGAGCGTCGGCCTCCGGAGCCGAAAATCCAGGTTCGAGTCCTGGTGGGAGTACCATAGTAATATAATTACCGATCCTCACCCACTTTCTGCTCCTCGTTTATTGGTGATACTAGGACCTTCTTTCATTATACTCGCTAAACAAATATTACCAATCGAATTTTTGACAATACATTCACAAGCCTAATATTTTTTAAATCATAGTACGAACAGCATCTATGGCTTCATTTTGTTGAAGCAATTCTCCAGAAGCAGGCGGAATATAGGAGGCAACGAGTTCAAAGTGGTTTTTTTCGAGAGCCATATGGATGAGATCCATTGCGGAGAGCGTCATTCGACCGGCACGTTTTGTAAGATGGAAACGTAGGTCTGCAATGCCATCGTAGGCCCGGTAGATGACCTCAGTACATACCATGCGATCAGCTCGGGTGAAATCGAAGTCGAAGTCATAGGGTTTGCCTGTGTGCTGGAGAACACGATCTAGGGCATCGGCCAGATAGACACGGGAGAGGTTTGGACGAATGACAACGATGGAGTCGGCACCGAGGGGGGAAGCAAGCGTTCGAAGGTGGACTCCATCCTTGAGGGCCTCGATGGCACGTGATGGATCGTTGGGCGCAAGATCATGGAGGTGTTCGTGTTGTTGTGGGAAATATTGACGATCCCCAAGACCGAGTTCTCCAATTTCTTCCATGGAACCAAGGTTCAATGCCCCATGAGGCCAATATCCCGGGAGAAAGTAGTTGGTTAGTACATGTTCCTTGCGGGTTAGGAGGACGTCACCGGGGCGCAGAATTTGTCGGAGCTGTCGATCGATATTCTGCGGAAGTCCCGGTTGATGTCCGGGTTTGGTGGATAGTTCGGCCATCAAGGAGGCAAATGATTTCTGGATATCATAAATAAACCGCCCGAAGAGGTTGTGCCCTATTTTTTTGGTTAGCTGATCGCTTCGAACGCCAAGCCTCTCCTTTAGGTATTTACTTAATGTTGCTTGTAGGCGTCCTGAAATCTCATCAATTTTCTCTATGATGGGTCGACATTCCGGGGCCTTTTCTGATAGCTCCGTGCGTGTTTGTTCATAGTGTTTCCTTCCCTGTTGGAGATGCCAGTTGTTGTTGGGGTCGGTTAGAGAGCGTTGAATCTGGTCATAGGTGCCAGTTGGTATGCCAAAGACTGGGTTAGCCTCATTTAGCTTTGCCCGGATGATCTTGTTGTCACCAAAGGTATCCCGCAGGAATTGGGCTGCGTCCACCAGCATGAGTGCTCCACCAAGGCAAAGAATAAAGGCTTGGCTGGATTCTTTAGTTTCGCCGCTGTCACGGAGTTCCATGACGGTTTCAAGGAGTGCGTTACGAGAGTGGATGTAGGCAATGTATAGGCGTGCCGTCTCCTCTTCTTCTTCCGGGGTGAAGTAGCCACGTTTACGAGCACCAATCCTCGACTGCAGGTCGAGGCTTCTGATCTTAAGTCGGTCGAATTGCTGAGATAGACTTTTGAAAGTTTCGATGTGGTTAATGACTTCCTGTCGATTCATTTTCTGGTTGGGTTTGAGTGTCTATCTGATCGAATTGTAACTACACTCAGTTGTCAATGAGTCGGAATCAATCTCCCTCCTTTCATTGACAATCGGCATCTTTTTTCCATCTTGCGGCGTCTCAATTAAGTAATTTTGAACCAACTACTTACATTCCTTATTTTATTTATCACTTGGGTAATTTTTTCCGGTGTGATAGACCTTTTTCACCTGAGCCTAGGTGGGATTTCCTGTGCTATTGTAACTTGGCTTTCCTCAGATTTTCTTTTTCGCAATGATTGTAAAGGAATAGGTACTCGGTTTGTCGAGGCGGGCCGATTTCTTTTATATTGTTTTTGGCTCTTGTGGCAAATAATACTCGCTAACATTCACGTCCTCAAACTTGCCCTAGCTTCGAACAATCAGGAAATGCGTCCGCAAATGGTACGTTTTCGCACTTCTCTCCGATCGGAATTTGCACGCTATGTTTTTGCCAACTCCATCACCTTGACCCCGGGTACAGTTACATTGAGCGTTGAGGGAGATAAGTTTGTGGTTCATGCAATCAGCCAAAAGGTTGCAGATGAACTACCCGGCGAGATGGAAAAGCGGGTAGCCAAAATATTTGATCAGGAATAATGGAAAATTTCTTTATTATAACTGGTGTTTTGCTCCTGCTCCTTATGCTACCCGTTTTTTTTCGTGTAGTTGTTGGCCCGACAGCGATTGATCGGATTGTCGGCATCAATGTACTTGGAACCAAAACCACAGTCCTGTTGGTGTTCATCGGCACCATAATACAGCGGGGAGAGAATGGAGGTAGCCAAATTCACATGTTTGTTGACTTTGCCTTGGCTTATGCGTTGCTAAATTTCATTGGATCACTGGTTGTTTCTCGATATTTTCACAAGACACGAAACCGTCTTGCTGGTTCTGACAACTCAACGGAAAAAATAGAAGCCTGAGGACATGGAAATCGTTGCCGCCACCCTTATTCTGCTTGGTATCGTTTTTTTCTTTGGAGCGGTGATTGGACTCTTGCGATTTCCAGACTTTTTTACACGGATGCATGCTGCGGGGAAAGGAGATACTCTTTCAACCGTCCTGATTATCGGCGGTTTCATTCTGTATAATTTTTCCCAAGGTGGAGATGCTGCTAATTGGAACGTTTTGGTTAAACTTTGTTTTATAGCTATTTTCATCATGTTGACGAGTCCCACAAGCACTCATGCTTTAATGAAGGCAGGCTATGAGTCTGGTAATGATCCGGAGACACTGGATGATGAAGAACCCGAGGAGAAGGAGGAAAATGTATCATGATCTTCGCTTTTGATTTCATTATCCTGCTTTTCCTTATTCCAGTAGCCATCGTTGCATTACAGCTTAAAGATTTGTTGGCTGCGGCAATGGTATTTGGTATTTATAGTTTCCTCATGTGTCTCCTCTGGGCGGAGATGGGTGCCGTAGACGTTGCATTTACTGAGGCAGCAGTTGGCGCTGGGGTCAGTGCTGTCTTCATGATTGCAACAATTTTTAATACCAAAAGGAATTCATCGGATTGATTGAGATGAAAAAACTGGCAGGTATCGTTGTATTCACTGTTGGGCTTATTCTCCTTTATGGAGTGAGTTCCTTGGATGATTTCCCTTCCTGGGGCACCCCGGATTCCCCTGCGAACAAATCTCCTCTATCCCAATATTTTATTAAAAACACAATTGTGGATACAGAGGTACCGAATATGGTGACTGCTGTACTTGCTGACTATAGAGGCTACGACACCATGTTTGAGACGGTGGTAATATTCGTAGCTGGGTTGGGTATTTTTGCAGTTGTAAGGGTTTTTGAGCATGGTGGAGCAAGTCGGGTTGTCACGGCCGACACAAAACCTGATATTATCATCACTAATACTTGTCGCCTTCTTATCCCTCTTATCCAATTATTTGCTCTCTATGTGCTTGCCCACGGACACAGTAGTCCTGGTGGAGGGTTTCAGGGAGGTGTCATTATGGGTGCCAGTTTTATCCTTGTGGCGCTGGCTTGGGATTTGGATATTGCCTTAAAGCGCTTTTCTGAGAAACAGGCTTTTATCTGTTCTGGAATTGGCATATTAATCTATGCTGGATTCGGATTAGCTTCTGTTTTTCTTGGCGAAGAGTTCCTTAATTATGGAATCATTCACAAGATTTTACCCGGGGTAGACAGTCCCGAGATGGCTCGCTATTATGCAATGCTTGGAGTCGAGATTGGCGTTATGTTCACCGTGACCAGCATCATGTTTCTTATCTATGGACTTCTAGCGACCCGTGGCAAGATGACGGCCGGACTTTAGCGATTATAGATTACTGAATGTATGGAAGAATTTATTCAAAGCCGTTTTAACTACTGGATATACGTAATCCTAATGATGATTGGGTTGTGGGGTATGATTTCCAAGAACAACCTGATCAAAAAATTGATTGGGATGTCCATCTTTCAGACTGCTATTATTCTTTTTTATGTATCTGTCGCTGTTAAATCGGAGACTGCGAATATTCCCATACTCCCACACCATGGACACGACTACAGTCCAAAGATTGCCTTTGCACATGCGGTATCCGATGACCATGAAAATGGGGGACATGATGATCATGCCGGCCATCAAGCACACCCTGTAGGTCCAAAGATTCCTGATCCTGACGGCTATGCCAATCCGCTTCCTCATGTCCTGATGCTGACAGCTATTGTCGTGGGTGTTGCGACACTTGGCTTGGCACTGGCCATTACCCAGAAGATTTATCGTGAATACGGTACTCTGGAGGAGGATCAACTTCTTGAAAAAGTGAGAGCGGATGACCATGGTTGAGCACGCTCCAGTCTTGCTTATGGTCGTTCCTTTATTAGCGGCTGTATTTTGTGCGCTCCTTGGCTTGCGTTGGAAGGCTTTGTGTCTGCCATTAACCATTATCGGTTTTATAGCTGCCTTATATTTTAGCGTAATCACTTTCCTTCAGGTTTCTGCGTCCTCCGATCATCAAGTTATTTATTTTCTGGGGGGATGGAATGCCTCTGAATTTCCTCGCGGAGTGGGGATTGAATACCGAGTTGATCTTCTCAATGGCATGCTATTGATCGTCATTGCAGCGGTGGCACTACTCGCTGCCATTTTCTCGAAGCAATTCGTGTCCATGGAAACGCCTGGCAAGGAGCCACAATATTATGCACTTTTCTTGCTTTTGGCAGTTGGCTTGATGGGGATGACAATCACAGCTGACGCCTTCAATTTGTATGTCCTTCTGGAAGTCTCATCGTTAACAAGCTACGCGCTTATTGCCATGGGAAGTCGTCGCGCATCTGTTGCTGCCTTCCAGTACCTCATCATGGGGACAATTGGAGCCTCATTCTATTTGCTCGGTGTTGGATACCTCTATATAAAGACAGGTTCTCTAAACATGCAGGGCATCCATGATATCCTGATTGGCGAAGGACTGCTTGAATCTCCGGCCGTCTATGTGGCTTTCCTTCTCATTTTTGTGGGCGTGTGGATCAAGTTAGCATTCTTTCCTCTCAGTACTTGGTTACCCAATGCATATTCCCGCGCTCCCACAGCGACTGGATGCATTATTGCCCCACTGATGACCAAGGTGTCCGTATATATCATGCTCCGCATTATGCTTACCGTTTTTGGGCCTGAATATGTTTACGATGAACTGTCGTGGTCCGGTCCCATGGTTTGGATTGCTGTCGTGGCAATAATTGCTGGATCAATTCTGGCACTTGGCCAAAAAGATCTTCGCCGTATGTTGAGCTATCTGATTATTGCTGAGGTCGGTTACATGGTGGGTGGTGCCTGGTTGCTTGCACCCGGAGGAATGGCACGTGGGGAATCCCTTTATTCCACGGCAACCGGTTTGGTCGGAACAGGATATCATATTATAAGCGACGCAGCCATGACCCTTTGTCTCTTCCTTGCTGTTGGCGCGATGATCGTTAAAGCTGGTAGCAGTCGTATTGAGGACATGAAGGGTTTGTTCCGTAAGTGTCCGGTAACAATGGCCTGTTTTGTGGTGGGTGCACTGGCCATGATCGGGGTTCCGCCGACGTGTGGCTTCTTCAGCAAGTGGTATTTGATTTCCGGGGCATTTGAAGCGGGCCGATGGGAGTTTGCGGCCGCCCTTATTATCTCGAGTTTGGTCAATGCGGTCCTGTTTTTTCGTATAATCGAGTTTGCCTACTTTGGGAAACTTCCGGAAGTGGATGATGCGCACGGGCATCACCAACGCCATGATGAGGGAGGTATGGAGGAAAATCCGCCGTCCATGCTTGTCCCGCTTGTTTTAGCCTCGGTGGCCTTGATAGCCATTGGCCTTTTCAATAAGGAGATCGCCGGCTATCTCTCGCAATTTCTAAATACCGTGGCCATGGGAGGGCAGGGCTAGATGGAGATTTATTCAATCAAGCCATTACTTGCTTTTCTCGCCCCGTTGTTGGGTCTGGTATTCATCAACCTGTTGCGGAAGAAGCCAAACTGGCGGGAGGGGGCAACCTTTGTTGCTGCATTTACGCAATGCGGAATTGTTTTCTCCATGTTGCCTGACGCATTGGCCGGTAACTACCACGTTTTTACCTTTCTTGAAATCCTGCCCGATGTACACATCCGTCTGCGTGCAGACCCAATGGGTATGATCTTTGCAATGGTGGCCTCCACCCTATGGATTGTTACCACGCTGTATGGTATTGGCTACATGCGTGGATTAAAAGAACATGCCCAGACACGTTTTTTCTCCTTTTTTGCCGTCTCTTTGGGCGCGACTATCGGAGTGGCATTCGCGGCCAACCTTTTCACTCTCTATCTGTTTTACGAAATGTTGTCTCTGGCTACGTTCCCCTTGGTCACCCACCATCAGGATAGAGACGCACGGGGTGGCGGACGAACCTACCTGACCTATCTTCTTGGTACTTCCGTGGCTTTTGCCCTTCCGGCCATCATTTTTATATATGCCAAGACTGGTAGCGCGGTGGATTTTCTTTCACCTGAGGTTCTTGGGGCTCAAATTGACCCCGTGATGGGGGGGATCTTGCTGTTGATGTTGGTGTTTGGCTTTGCCAAATCCGGACTGATGCCTTTTCACTCTTGGCTTCCAGGCGCAATGGTTGCACCGACTCCGGTATCCGCTCTTCTGCATGCTGTTGCTGTTGTTAAAGTCGGGGTATTCTGTGTTATTCGAGTCTATACTGGTGTGTTTGATCAAGACCTGCTTCAGTCTTTGGATATTGGGGTAATTGTAACCTATTTTGCTGCCTTCACTGTCCTCATTTCCTCCCTTATTGCCCTTTCTCAGGATAACCTGAAGCGACGTCTTGCTTTTTCAACCATCGGACAGCTTGGCTATATAACTGTTGGTGTTTCGATGCTTTCTTCTGGTGCTTTATCTGGGGTTGAGAGTCCGCAGGCGATGACAGGTAGCATTCTCCACATTGCCATGCATGCTTGTGGAAAGATCACCCTCTTTTTTTGTGCTGGAGCAATTTTTGTGGCATCTGGTTGTAAATATATCAGCCAACTTGATGGAATTGGCCGTCGTATGCCATTTACGATGATCGCATTCCTTATTGGTGCATTGAGCGTCATTGGCCTGCCACCCACGGGAGGTGTTATTAGTAAGTGGTTTCTAATCATGGGGGCGCTTGAGGCCAAGTATCTCTTTGTGATGGTAATTCTCCTGACCAGTTCCTTTCTTAATATTATCTACCTTTTGCCTATCGCGGTTCGTGCCTTTTTCATTCCCAAAAATGAGGGAGCCTTCCATGGGAGTGTGAAAGAGGCCCCATGGCAATGCGTAGTGCCTCTTTGTGTAACTGCAGTACTCAGTGTTTTACTTTTCTTTTTTTCCGGTCCACTGCTAGAACTTTGTAGCAGTTCAGCAGATTTTTTGAAACCAAGATAACTTACTGACAATGCGTATCGACAAACCAAGGGATCGGCGGGTTCATATATGGGACAAGCCGTCCAATGTCCGTAAGTTTATTCGGGGCTTCTACATTGTTTGTGGGTTGATACTTGCCTTGGATTTCATCTACCCTAAGCATCTCACTTTTGGCGAGCATTTCACCGATGATAATCACAATCACCAATATGATGTTGGGGAGCATTTTGATGACCATAATGGTAATAAGAAATATGATGGTCCAATTTTCGAAGGCGACACTTGGTTCGGTTTTTACGGGTTCTATGGACTGATTGCCTGTGTTGTCTTGGTTTTGTTGGCTACGGAATTACGTAAGCTTCTAATGCGGGAGGAGAACTACTATGATCGGAAATAGCCTGCATCCTTGTCTTATCCTTCTTGTCGGTGGTGCCTTGGTGCCACTTCTCCAGGGTCGATGGCGTCATTTATTTGTCATTTTTCTTCCGGTTGCGGGTCTTGTTAATCTTTGGGGGATCGATGCTGGAGAAGTCATGGAAGGCGGATTCCTCGGTTTGGAGTTAATCTTCTGTAATGCCGACAAGATGGCGCTGCTTTTTGGCCTTCTTTTCCATATTGCCGCTTTTATCTGTGCCCTTTATTCCTTGCACGTTAAGGATGTCGTTCAAACTTCAACGGGAATGATGTATGCTGGTAGTGCTGTAGGCGCAGTCTTTGCTGGGGACTTCATAACTCTTTTCTTTTTTTGGGAACTATTAGCGGTAACATCAGTTTTCCAAATATGGGCTCGCAAGAGCGCAGAATCCTATGGTGCCGGTCAACGCTACCTGATGCTTCATGTCCTTTCTGGCTTACTTCTCCTTGGTGGTGTGGCTCTGCAGTACCATGAAACTGGTTCATTGGTTGTCCGTCAGTTAGTACTTGGAGGGCCAGCATCTTGGTTGATATTTCTTGCTATTGGTATCAAGTGCGCTTTTCCGGGCTTTCATAGTTGGGTGGTGGATGCTTATCCGGCAGGTACACCCACTGGCACAGTTTTTCTCTGCTGCTTCACGACAAAAGTTGCAGTTTGTACCTTGGCACGTACTTTCGCAGGCACTGAATTGCTTATCTGGATTGGAAGCATAATGGCTTTGTTACCAATTTTTTATGCGGTTATTGAAAACGACCTTCGTCGGGTTCTTGGCTACAGTATGATAAACCAGCTTGGCTTCATGGTAGTCGGTATTGGCATCGGCACATCGCTCTCCTTAAACGGCACCTGCGCGCACGTCTTCGCCCATGTGCTGTACAAGTCCCTTCTCTTCATGTCGATGGGCGCCGTGCTCATGCGCACCGGACGAATCAATGGTTCCGACCTCGGCGGCCTCTACAAGACCATGCCCTGGACGGCCGGGTTCTGCATCATCGGCGCAGCCTCCATTTCAGCCTTTCCTCTATTCTCCGGTTTCGTAAGCAAGTCGCTCATCATGTCCGCCGCTGCACAGGAAGGCTATCTCTGGATCTGGTTTATCCTGCTCTTCGCCGCCGCCGGCGTCTTCCACCACGCAGGAATCAAGATTCCATTTTTTGCATTTTATCATCATGATACAACTGCTCCAGATTTACGTCTTCCAACAACTGGCATCCAAGGGAGGGAGGCTCCATTGAATATGCTTTGTGCCATGGGTATTGGTGCATTTTTCTGCATATTTATCGGATGTAATCCTTCTTTTCTTTATGATATGCTACCCATGCCCATTAATTATGAGCCTTACACCACGAGCCATGTTATTGCGCAACTTCAGTTGCTATGCTTTTCTGCACTGGCTTTTGCAGGGCTTCAGATGTTCAAGCTTTATCCCCCTGAATTACGTTCCACAAATTTAGATGCAGATTGGTTTTATCGAAAAGGGTTGGCCCTTGTTAACCGTTTCTTGGACTTGATCCTGAATGGTATCAATGTTGCTGTCAAGTCACTGATCCTTGGGCGAACAGTACCGTTTTTTATTGGTTTCCTGAACAACCTTCCGTCTCATCTTATGGCTTGGTTGCAGACGCCCCAGTGGGGTCTCTGGAGCGGTCGAAACCTTCAAGTCCGGGATAACAGAAAATCACTCAGAGAGGCAGCCTTTACAGGTGTTTTTCCTGTTGGCTTTGGAGCTCTAGCTGCAGTGATTATTTTTGGAGTCCTATTTTTTGCCAGATAGTAGTGGAATAATCTCTACCTATTTTTAAACTCGGGGTAGAATGGATTATGTTCTTTTTCCTGTCCAACCGTTGTCAATGGACCGTGTCCGGGACACAATACTGTGTTATCTGGAAGAGTTAAAATCTTCTCGCGGTTATTCTGGAGCGCTTCGGCGTAGGAGACCATACCCCCTCCCATGGAACCTGCGAATATTGCATCACCAACAACTGCGATTGGTGAGCTCATGCCTTCTATTAAATATGTGATTCCTGCCACCGAGTGTCCGCTTGTTTTTTGTATACTAAGGCGAAGACCTGCTGCTTCCAAACTCCATCCTTCCTCTATTAATGTTGCTCCATGAACAGGTTCCTTCACATGGATATATGAAGGCGGATTATTCATGCTGGTGCGAAGGGCATCCAAATCAGAGATGTGGTCAGTATGTGAGTGTGTTACACAGATTGCTGCGAGACCAATGTTACTACCCCGAAGGTAGTTGAGGATTTCAGTGCAGTCTGTACCTGTATCAAAGACAATGGCCTCATTTTTTTCCGGCAATTGCATGAGGTATGCATTCACTATCATATCACCATAGTAGCTATGGAAAACATGAAGACCCGGTACTTCTGGTTGTATAGGAAACCATGATTTCTCCGCAGATGCTATAAGGGTCTGTGTATCCAGACCTAGGACTGGAGCCACCTTGGAGATGGTATCCACTTCAAATTCGCCCCGGCGTAGTCCCTGTATTACTTCACGGTCTAATCCTGTTCGTTCTACAAGTACACTGGTCTCGATACCAAGACCGCGCTGAGCTTTGCTGATAATATCCTCGAAGAAGTCTTCAAGTGGGATTGCCATTATACTGTCTCCTTATAATCCTTCTATACGACTCCGGTCTGTTTGCTCTGCGTGGTTAAGTGTGCGCTTTGTTCTTCTGCATGATAGGAGGAGCGGACCAATGGACCAGACTCAACAAAATCAAAACCGATGCCCAGTGAGAAAGCTTTCCATTCATCAAATTCTTCAGGAGTGACCCAGCGGTCTACGGGTGCATGACTTGCTGTGGGTTGCAGATATTGTCCAAGCGTCAGGATATTGACATCTGCGATCCGTAGATCTTCCAGTGCCTTGCCAATTTCCTCCGTCTTTTCACCAATGCCAAGCATCAGACCTGACTTGGTGGTGAACCCTTGTTGGCCGGCGTGGTCAAGCACATCCAGTGATCTTTGATAAGAGGCTGTTCGGCGGATTGGTTTCTGTAGCCGCTCAATGGTTTCCAAATTATGGTTAAAAATGTCCGGCTGGGCATCAAGGACAGTATCGAGGTGGGTCATATCACCTTTGAAATCAGGGGTCAGAACCTCGATTGCCGTTTCCGGGCACCGGTTGCGGATAGCGCGGATAGTACGGGCCCAGACATTTGCGCCCCCGTCCTTGAGGTCATCTCGTGCTACGGAGGTAATAACACAATGGCGTAGCCCCATCCTGGCGACCGCATCGGCGACGCGCGGTGGTTCCGCAATGTCAAGTTCGGTGGGTTTGCCGGTCTGGACAGCACAGAAAGTGCATGCCCGTGTGCAGATATTTCCTAATATCATTAGTGTTGCTGTACCACGGGACCAGCATTCACCCATATTTGGACATTGTGCGCTTTGGCACACAGTGTGAAGGTCATTTTTGTCGACAATGTTCCTGACCTCCCGATAAGCCGGGCTGGTCGGCAACTTGGCACGTAGCCAGTTTGGTTTGCGTTCTTGCATGAGAGGTTGTGGATGTTGGCAAAATCCTTTAGGAATTCAAGTGGAGAGTATTTGGGAAATGAGGTAGACTCACTCCCTGTGCCTGTCCTTCCTATATATCTTTTCGTGTGCCTTTGAGGAAGTGGCTTTATTTCAAGTTTTCTTCAATCAATAGATGAGAGCTTTTTTTCTGTCGGTTGATTCTTTTTGACCTTTTTGAGCACGGGCCTGAAAGGTGTTTCTGGCACAGTGTTTGTGATTGAAATAGAGGGCTTGTTCGGTATCGAAGTCCCGTTTGATTTGGCGATGGATCGATCTATTGCATATTCAAGTGATACAAGGTCAATACCTTCCCATGCGGCGGGATTTGACAACGCATCGAGGACAGCTTTTTCGTTCCCGAGTTTTTGCCATTGGCCTTGGTTGGCGAGGTGGATCAATCTGGGGTCATTTAATAGTTTTCTGCAATTGGGAGAGTTCAGTAGTTGTCGCGCTTCAGGACTTTGAATGAAGTAGTTGCGCGCCTCTTTGTTGCGAGTAAAAAAGGTCAGTTTGGATCCGATACGGAAGGCCCGTGTGTCGATGGGTTCAATTTCGGAAACCATTTCTTTCAGTGGAGTCTGATGCACAAATTTTAGGGCACCACCGATGTACTCGACCCATCGAGGGATGGGCTTCCCCTTGGGATCGGATGGGCTATGAATCGCGTTTGAGGGTTCTCCTTCAACCTTTTGCCATGCATGGAAGAATTCATATGCATATTTACTTCCCATTGCAAAAAGCGCAATGATACCTATGTTGGTTGTAACCCCTAGTATTGCGCCTCCAATTCCGTAAGCCACTCCGGCATTTTTGATGTCCTTGGTCTTTTTGAAAATACAATAGGCAATTCCGAGTAGAACCAAGTAACTGATGATAAAGGTATAGAAAAAGACAGTCAGTTCCAGTGCCAGTTTAGGTACTTGGATTCGGCTTTCCAGTAATGTAGCGATCTCGCCCCGAAATTGCCAGGCCCCGAAACTGGTGGCGGCCAGAATGATCAGGCTGGCCAACTTGCGGGGGAAGCCCTGCTTCCATCCAGACCATGTTCCTTGCAACAGGAACAATCCGGCCAAGCCAAGAACAACAAGGCCTGGCACCGTCAACCATTTGGCCGACGTTACGGTACTAATCGCATTGTCCATCATTTTCGAAGGGATGCTTCGTTTTCCGCTGTTGCGGATAATAATCTCACCAAAAATAAAAATGCACAGAAACTTCTGGTGTTCAAGCTTTCCTTGTGTGATCCGACTTTTTACTCGCTATTTGTACGGTGAATCATGAAGGTTCTTCCCTTTGTTTTCATCGATCCATGAACAATTCGAAGACACAGGAAGATCAGTCACACGACCAGCACGCTGTACGCTTACAAAAGTTGCAGAACCTTCGGGAAGCTGGAGTAGACCCGTTTTCTGCAAACTGTTTACAAACTCACACTTCCAAACAAGCTAAGTTACTTTATGACGAACTTGGCGTTGAGGAGACTGAAGAGACTGTTTCCGTTGCGGGTCGCATTGTCACATTTCGCGTCATGGGAAAAGCGACTTTTCTAAAGGTGCAGGATCAGGACGGACAGATGCAGGTTTATGTTAAACGAGATGAAATCGGGGAGGATAATTACAGAGTATTCAAGAAACTGGACTTGGGTGACATTATCGGGGTTACCGGAACCTTATTTGTGACTAAAACCGGCGAGACCACAGTCCGTGCCCAAAAATATACTCTGGTTTCTAAGGCCTTACGCCCCCTGCCTGAAAAATGGCACGGGCTCACGGACAACGAACAGATTTATCGGCAGCGTTATCTTGACCTCATTGTAAATAAGGAATCAAGGACACGTTTCCAGCAACGAAGTGCGGTTCTTCGTGAAATTCGCGAATATATGTGGGAGCTGGATTTTATCGAGGTTGAGACTCCCATGATGCAGTCGGTAGCCGGTGGGGCAGCGGCTCGGCCGTTCACAACTCATTTTAATGCACTGGATTGCGACTTTTTTCTCCGCATCGCGCTGGAGTTATACTTGAAGCGATTGCTTGTCGGTGGAATGGACCGGGTTTTTGAACTGGGTCGTGTTTTTCGAAACGAGGGGCTTTCCCGGCGGCACAATCCGGAATTTACCATGCTGGAGGCTTATCAGGCTTATTCGGACTACAGGGGAATGATGGATTTGACTCGTGGGTTAATACAACGCTCAGCAGAGGCTGTGCTTGGATCCCTTCAGGTGGCCCGCCATGAAGGGGACGAGATTGATCTTTCTGGAAATTGGCGGGAGGTTGCCTATAAGGAACTAATTCTAAAGGCGACGAATGATTCAGACTGGTTCTCCCGTAGCAAGGAGGAAAAATTAGCGGCTTCCATTAAACTAGGCATCGAGATCGATCCCGGACTTGAGGACTTTGAGATCACCAACGATGTCTTTGAGAAATTGGTTGAGCCAACCCTCATTCAACCGACTTTCGTTACACATATTCCAGTTGAGCTTTGCCCTTTGGCCAAGCTCAATCCACAGGACCCGTCCACACTGGATGTTTTTGAGCTATGTATCAACGGGCAGGAGATTGCTCCGGCCTACAGTGAGCAGAACGACCCGCTCCTTCAGCGTAAAATGTTTCAGGATCAGGTCGGTGAAGAAATTCAGAATCTTGATCAGGACTTCCTGCTTGCCTTGGAGCATGGAATGCCCCCAGCTGGCGGCATGGGACTGGGAATCGACCGGCTCGTCATATTTCTGACAGGTGCAGCCAATATACGGGACACCATCCTATTCCCATCTCTACGTCCGGGACAGTAATTTTCCCCAGTAAATTACTCGGCAAGATACACGAATTTTGAATTATCATCATCGAGGGGTTTGAGCACTCGGAAAATTTATGGTTCTCTTTTTTACACTTATTTTTCCGAGAATCAAAATCCCAAGAATACTGTATTAACCCAGAGGTTTTTTCATGTAATAGAAAAACACCTTTGATTGAATCTCCATTTTTAAGATGCCCTGGTCGCTCTATCTTGCACTGAAGCAGCTTTTCCCTACCGGACGAATATTTTCGTTCTACTCGGGAATTTCGATTGTTGGAGTCATGCTTGGGGTAATGGTTCTTCTGATTGTACAGACCGTAATGAATGGGTTCGGGGATAAAATCCGAGAAAATATTGTGGCAAGGGATGCGGATATCAGGATCGTCAGTAATAACATCCTTTACGATTGGAAAGATTTATTGATTGAACTAGAGGCGAGGGACTCAGTTCTTGCTGCGACTCCTTATGCCGAAGGAGTTGTTATGATGAAGAATGGGCAGGTTCCCTTCATGCCTTTCATCAGAGGAATCCATCTTGACCGTGAGGCCAAGGTATTTCCTGTGGAAGGATTCCTTAGTAACGTGCCCCTTTCGGAACTTCGCTGTACCCTTGATGACCTTGATGATGAAAAAATTATACTTGGCGTTGACCTTGCTGCCAGCTTACAAGCCAGTGCAGGCAGTGTACTGGAAATATTTACACCTCTTATGCTGGAAAAAGCAAAACAGGATGAAGTTCTATTGCCTAGAGAGTTGGAGCTCGCCGGGGTCTTTCAATCCGGTTGGTATGAAGTCGATAGTAACACAGCAATCGTGACATTGCGCGTTATGCAGGAGTTATACGGTCTGGGGCGAGGTATTCATGGAATTGCCCTGAAACTCAAGGATGGTGTGGATGCTGAACTGGAGTCTCGAGTCCTTCAGGAGCATTTTGATGAAAAGGGTGTTCCTGTCCGTGCACTCAGCTGGTTAAAGAAAAATGAAAGCTTTCTATTCTTTCTCAATATGGAGAAATGGGTGATGTTCTTTATCATGATATTTATCGTTCTTGTTGCCTCTTTCTCTATCACCGTCACGCTCTCTGTTTCCGTTTTGCGAAAGACCCGTGAGATTGGTCTTCTTGCTGCTCTAGGGGCTCGGTCGGGGCAAGTTGCGATGACCTTCTGCATGCAAAGCATTTCAATTGGAGTCATTGGTGTGGGACTTGGAATTGGAGGTGCGTTGCTGGCCCTGCACTACCGCAATGCTGTGATACAGGCACTTCTTGGGCTGTTTAATGCTCAGGATTCATTTTATCAGCTCTATGGGTTTGAGGGAATCCCTGTTGCTTATTCTATACGGGACTTCGTTTTAGTTTCTGTTTTTACGCTATTATTGACAACTTTAGCGGGATTGCTTCCTGCAATTCGGGCAGCCCGCCTCAAACCTGCGGAGGCCTTGCGTAGTGAGTGAGGCAGGCAGAAGTGTTCTCGCCGCGAGGGAAGTGGTTAAGAAATTTTCCGGGCCGGATGGATCCGTGATTGAAGTGCTGAATGGTGCAAATCTTTCTGTAAGCCAGGGAGAGAGCCTTAGCATCCGTGGAGAGTCAGGCAGTGGAAAATCCACCTTTCTCAACGTAATATCGTGGTTGGACCAACCGGACGGAGGATCGGTTGTCTGGGACGGCACTGAAGTGCCGCGCATTTCGAGTAGGGAGATTGCCCGAAGAAGATCCGAGGTACTGGGTTTTGTTTTTCAGTCCTATTGCCTCATGCCCGAGCTCGATGTTCTTGAGAATGTTTTGATGGCCGCAAGGGTACTTGGCAGGATTGGCCGCCCGGAAAAAGAACGAGCGGAAAATTTGCTTTGCCAGGTAGGCTTGCAGGACAGGTTGAAGCAGTTACCGGGCAAGCTTTCCGGTGGGGAGCGTCAGCGTGTGGCAATTGCCCGCGCATTGATTAACCGACCTTCAGTCCTTTTGGCTGACGAGCCAACGGGCAACCTGGATGAAAAGACTGCGGATACCGTGATGGAATTACTTCTTCATCTCTGCAGGGACGAGACGGCGGCCTTGGTCCTTGTGACACATAATCCATTATTTGCAAAGCGAGCAGACAGGCAGGTCACACTCTCGGGTGGTCGATTCAACGATCAATGAAAATTTAATTCCAGATCATGAGTACGGATAATCGTTTGAAATGCGGGGTTGCCGGGGTTGGGTATCTTGGCCAGCACCATGCAAGAATTTATAATGAACTACCCCAGTGTGAACTTGTTGGTGTCCACGATACCGATGAGGACCGCGCCCGGGAGATTGCCGACCAGCATGGTTGCCGGGTTTTTGGTTCGCTGGAGGAACTAACCCATTCCTGTGATGCCGCAAGTGTGGCTGTGCCCACGGATCACCATCGTGACGTGGCTGTTCCGCTTCTTGAAGCTGGTTGCCATCTCTTGGTGGAGAAGCCGATCTGTAACGGGTTGGATGAGGCGGCTGAAATCCTTGATGCTGCCAATCGTGGAGACTGCATCGTGCAAGTGGGGCACATCGAGCACTATAATCCCGTGATGGCTTTTCTGGAGGAGCGGGTGACTGCACCACGCTACATCACAGCTGATCGGTTGGCCCCTTTCAACCCGAGGGGTACGGAGGTTGGCGTGGTACTGGACCTCATGATTCATGATATTGGGGTGATTCTACAACTGGTCCGTTCGCCAATGATTGATATTCGATCAATCGGTGTCAGCGTCCTCTCGGGGCTTGAGGACATTGCCAATGCGCGCCTGGAGTTTGAAAGTGGTTGTGTTGCCAACCTGAATGTGAGCCGCGTTAGTGAGAAAAAGGTTAGGGAGATACGGGTCTTTCAATCAAACAACTATCTTTCCCTTGATTTCATGAACCAGAAGGGACATCTTCTTTTAAGGGATGGTCTAGCTTTGCAACGTGAGGAAATTCCCATTGAGAAAGGAGAACCGTTAAAGCTGGAACTTTTACATTTTGCCGATTGTGTGCTGAATCGTGAAGCACCTAAAGTGGGTGGTGCTTTCGGTATGCGTGCTCTTGAGATAGCCATCCAGATCACGGAGCAGATTAGAGAAGCCGAGCGCAAAGCTTTGCAACAATGAGTCCTCCATCAATTAAGGATGCGGACTAATATTCCATAGATGACGAAACCCAATACTAAAAAAAAGAAAAATATCCCCAGGATGGCAAAAATTCTGTAATGTCCGGGGTTAGGAAGCATCTCATCGGGTTTGTGGGTCTTGTTTTTTCTGAAGCGCCCCCACCAACGTCTCCCAAAGTATAAAGCTGCAACTACGAGGACTACTGTTGTAAGTAGTTGTGAAGACATTGAGTAAATGGGCTAATTTATATTTTCTTCTTCCTCTCCGATCGAGGTCTTTCGAACGAAGGATGAAAGAGTGGAGTGTTTTTCCTTTGCGAGTTTCCTGAGCTTTCCTTTTTCGGTCTTGGTCAATCGAATAATAAGGATCTCACTACGGCGGTTTTGTGCGGAAAGAGGCTTCCGTCCTGCTTTTTTTCTCGCTTTCTTCGCCTTGGGCTTTGCCTTTTTTTTGGCTGTGGTTTGTTGGGGTTCTGCCTTTTTACGGGGAGAACCCTGTACAAGGGAGATGATGTCGGAAAGATGATCGTCGTTTCTGCTGGCCATAATTTGTCGAATTCGATTTCTAGATTATGTAAAGCATCGTTAAGGCTCTTGTCTATACGTAAGGTTTGTATTTTCTTTGAAATCTTAGGCTTTCCTTTTCCCGAAAAAACCTTTTGGTTTTTAATTACCTTTTTAAAACCTCCTCCCTCACTTGAAAGAAAAAGAAGAAAGTACCCACCTGGTTCCCTTGGAAAAGTCAGGTGAAAAGAGCCAATTGCAGAAATTGCAGGAGAAGATCATTGAGGTAAATGGAGACCGGATGACACCTGAGATGTTACGGGAGTTGATTTCCAAAAATCCAGATCGTGTCTGTTCTGCTCTCCGCTCATGGACAATGAGCAAGTGAAGATCGGTAATGTGTCCCTTCTTTAGGTACGCCAACTTGAACATCGATTTGAAATTCCTTGTGGGTTCCCCCGGTTCTTTAAGTTGCTGATAGTTTACTAGAGAGAGTGAACTTGCCTTATTTTTCCGCCTACAGATTTAAATTTCTCAAGAATTTGCCTTTCCAAGGTTTCATGTGAAAGGCCATTAGCATTCCGTAGGGATTGGGTGGAGGAACCATGATCTATAAATCTGTCGGGCCATCCGATACGGTGGACAGGCGTCTGGATTCCTTGTGCATCAAGAGTTTCAAGGATGGCACTGCCAAACCCACCGCTTAAGACGTGGTCTTCCATTGTTACAATCAATTTATGGCGTTGGGAGTGAGCTGCAATCAGTTCACTGTCCAGAGGCTTAATAAATCGTGCATTAACAACTGTTGTTGAAATACCCTGCTCATGGAATAACCCAGCGATATCTTGAGCATCTCTAACCATTGGACCGATAGCCCATATTGCAATATCATCACCTTCCTGGACCGTTTTGGCTTTTCCTATATCAAGAATTTTTGGTTCATCTTTAATGGGAGTGCCTTCACCGGACCCCCGTGGATAGCGTATGAAGGTGGGCTTTCCGAGTGCGAGACCGGTTGCCACCATGTCTGCCAACTCATCTTCATCTCTTGGTTGCATCAATGTGACGTTTGGTACAGGGCGGAGATAAGAAATATCAAACAGACCATGGTGGGTGGGACCATCATTTGGGGATAGCCCGGCTCGGTCCATACAGAATAGAACTGGTAAATTTTGAAGACAAACATCGTGTATGACTGGATCAAATGCCCGCTGGAGAAAAGTGGAGTATATGGCACAGACAGGCTTTTTGCCCATGGTGGCCATTCCCGCCGCGAAGAGGACGGCGTGTTCCTCTGCGATACCCACATCGTAATACTGACCAGGGATCTGGTCACGAAGCAGATTCAAGCCGGTTCCGCTGGGCATTGCCCCAGTTATTCCTACAATGCTCGAATCTTTCTTGGCGTGTTTAACAAGCTGTTCTCCAAAGACGTCCTGGTATTTGGGCGCCACGTCTTTCTTTTTTCCCTTTGATTCGCCTGTGGCTATATCGAATGGACTAGCTCCATGAAATTTCTCTGGTTGGCGAATGGCCACATCGTAGCCATTTCCCTTTTTTGTCATTACATGCAGTAGGATTGGTTTATCGGACTTCTTGGCAAATTCAAGAAAGTGGCAGAGTTGACTGATGTCATGCCCATCAACAGGTCCAACGAAGCGCAGGCCAAATTTTTCAAAGATGTTGGAGGCGAGTATAAAGTCCTTGGCCTCCTTTTTTGCCCGGGACCCGAGCTTTATTAGTGAATCACCTCCAGGGATTTTGTTAAGGAAGCTTTCAAAATTGTCGTGGAGTCGCTTATAGACGGGGCTGGTTATCAGTTCATTTAGCCAGCGTGCCACGGCGCCAACGTTTTTATCGATGGACCATTCATTGTCGTTAAGGATAACAATTATTTTTTTTGTGGATGTGGCTACATTGTTGAGCGCCTCAAGGGTAATTCCACAGGTAAACGCTGCGTCTCCACAGATGGCAACAACATGTTCGTCTGAGCCTTGCAGGTCACGTGCAGCAGCCATTCCAAGAGCCGCGGAAAGGGCAGTGCCGGCATGACCCGCGCCATAGCTGTCATGTTTTGACTCACTACGAGAGAGAAAACCACTGATCCCTCCACTTTGACGAAGCTTTGTGAATTCAGGGCCGTTGCGTCCAGTGAGAAGTTTATGGACATAACCTTGGTGGGAAACATCGAAAACAAACCGATCCTTTGGGGAGTCGAAAACCTTATGTAGAGCAATGCTCAATTCGATTACACCTAGGTTGGGGCCTACATGGCCCCCGTTTTCTGAAGTAACCTCAATTATTTTCTCTCGAATCTCTGATGTGAGGGTCTGCAATTCAGTCGAATTGAGCTTTTTAAGGTCTTTGGGGCCTTGAATTGTTTCCAGTATTCCCATGTTATTTGGTCTGTTGGTGCTTTTTTGGCTTAACCGTCCTACGCAATTCAGGATGGCCTCTTTTACTGGATTTAAGATTCGAGTATTGCAGCAGACTCAATCTTCCTCGGTCGAGAAGTCTTCTATGGACAAGTTCTCTTGATTCTTGCGTACAAGAGCGATGCGGGATTCAGCTTCCTGAAGGCGTTCGTTACAGGTTTTGGCTAACTTTGTTCCTTCCTCGAATTGGTCGACCAGTTCCGCTAGTGGAGTATTCCCTTCCTCCATTAGGGTAACGATTTCCTCCAAGCGTTCGATCGCGTTTTCAAAGGTTGGGTTGCCGGAATCTTTTTCCATCTCTTTATTCTATTCTCAAGAGCGGTAAACTCTCTTTTGTTGGAGAATACACATCACAGGGCTTTTAGGTTTCTCTTTTTTTTTTAAATGTCTAGGTAAAAGACTATATTAATTAACCAGTAATTTGAGAATATAATGGAACAAGGACCGATGATTATACTGGGACTGCTTGCTGCAAAGACTGCAGTGGAGATTTTCCTCAGCTTTTTAAATCTGCAGGAGGGGCGGCGCAAAAGAGGTGCTGTACCAGTTGCATTTCTTAACGTAATTAATCAGGAGGATTACGACAAGACACTCGACTACACATCTGCGAAGCAGCGCTTTGGGATTCTTAGCGAGGTTTTTGATGCAATACTCCTTGCTGTTTTGATCCTTGGCGTCCTGCCTTGGACCTATGGCATTCTTGCAGAAATCCTTCCTTCCGGTCTGGGGTGGAGCGCTCTTTTGATGATCCTGTTGATACTGGTGCTCAGCCTACCGAGTTTGCCATTGGAATGGTGGATGCAGTTTCGGATTGAGGAAAGGTTCGGCTTCAACAAGAGCACGAAACAGCTTTGGGTAGTGGACAAGATCAAAGGCCTTTTTGTTGCTGTTATCCTCTCTTGGCCCCTTTTGGTTTCATTGTTCTGGGTTTTTGAGAACTTTAGGGAAAACTGGTGGATTTGGGGTTGGGGATTATTTTTTGGTTTTCAACTGGTTATGACCGTTCTCTACCCCATGTGCATACTGCCTCTGTTCAATAAGTTAACACCTCTGGAGGATGGCGACCTGCGAAAGAGTCTCATGAATTTAGCTGATAGGGCGGGCTTCGAGGCTCAGACCATCCAAGTCATTGATGGTAGTAAGAGAAGCGCCCACTCCAACGCCTATTTCACGGGTTTTGGAAAGTTTCGCCGTATCGTATTGTATGATACTCTTATCGATCACCTTACCCCACGTGAGCTGATGGCTGTTCTTGCTCATGAGATCGGCCATTACAAGAAGGGACACGTACCGCAGATGCTAATCGTTTCTGCTGTGATGTCCCTTGGTGGATTCTGGCTTATCAACTGGTTGACGAAGCAGGATTGGTTGCGCGACCAATTCGGATTTGGCGGGGTTGAAGGGCGACCGGAGTTCTTGCCTGCTCTTCTCATCTTTTCCCTCTGTATGGGTGTTTTTACATTTTGGTTGGGACCCATTTTCAACTTTTGGTCTCGCAAGAATGAGTATGAAGCCGATGATTTTGCTCGTGAAGTCATGGATGGCGATGCCCAGGCTCTGGTTAATGCCTTGCGCGGTCTTCATGCCAAGAACCTTAGTAATCTCGTGCCCCATCCGGCTTACAGTTTCTTTCATTATTCGCATCCAACCCTGCTGGAACGGGAGGCTGCCCTTATTCCCAAAGAGGACAATTAGATGATTAATAGGCGGATTCTGGTTGGCGCTATTACGCGAATATTTCTTTTTAGCCTGATTTCGGTCAGTCTTTTTGCTGAATTACGGGTGGGCACCTACAATGTTCGTAATTATTTGATGACCGATCGTCTGGCGGATGGCACTTGGCGAAAGAATTATCCAAAACCTGAAAACGAGAAAACGGCCTTACGCGAGATTATTGCGCGGGAGAAACCGGACATTCTTGCCATTCAGGAGATGGGTGTGGCACCTTATTTGCAGGAATTGTTAAGGGACCTTAAGCGGATCAATGGAATTGATTACCCTCACCATGTACTAATGGATGGTGCAGACCCTGATCGGCATCTTGCTTTTATTTCTAAGATTCCATTTGAGAAAGTCCTTCAATACAAGGATTTGGGCTATAATTATTTCGGAAAACCCGAGGTGGTTCGTCGTGGCCTTCTTGAAGCCCAGTTCAAAACTGGTGATATCGACTGGAGTTTATACACTGTCCACCTCAAAAGCAAATGGACTGAACGTGATGACGATCCTGAGGCCGCAAAAAAGCGGGAGTCTGAGGCAACCGCTGTTCGCAATTTTTTAAAAAAGAAGCATCCACCGGAAGGGAAGTACCCCTATCTGCTTGTGGGAGACTTCAATGATACACCCAATTCCAAGCCAATTGCACGAATTCTAAACAGCGGAAAAAACCGACTTACCCGTTACGTTTATTGTAAGGACTCCCGTAGTCGAATCTGGACTCATTACTGGCGTAAGGGCGGGACTTATGCTCAAGTAGACTATATTTTTGCATCCTACGGCATGCTTGAAAAATACCCTGGCGGCAAGTGGCCTACAGGTCATATTGAGGATTCAAAAAATACTCTTACTGCCAGCGATCATCGTCTGGTCTGGCTGGATCTCCCTTTTTAGGGAGTCGCCACATTTAGGTTAGATATGGCAGGTTGGCATCCGGCTTTTTCTCTTGGGCATTAGAGAACTTCAACCGGTATCGTGATTTCTTCAAAACCAGGCATGATGATTTTTATACTACCTGTACCGGGTTCACCTCCCTGAACATTAACACTCACCGTGCGTGCTCCGCCGGGGACGATTACTTCCGGCATCTTGATACTTGCAGGCACATCTGTCTTTACGTCTATAAATAAACCATTGGGAGGGGCCTCAAACTCAATCTGGAAGATCATCAACTCGGTCTGTCCACTTTGGAGGCTAAGTTTCCTCGGATGAACTTTTATTGTGGAGGGATCGATCCGGAAGTTACCGACAGGTTCCTTTCCCTCGGCTCCTTCAATTGAAACAGGGTAAGTGTCCCCAGCTTTGAGAGTTGGCACGATAAAGGCTAACTGGCTGTCGGATACAAAATTGGTGACAGCCTCCTCTTCACCCAATAGAACCTTATCAAATTCGGTGAAGCCACGACCGAGGACTGGTATGGTAGCTCCTACTGGACCGCGTTCGCTCTGAAGGGTTATGACGTAGCGATTTGACAGCATGAATTGCTGGATTGCGCTCTTTACCTCTTTTTTTGTTTTACCGTTCAGGTTGCCCACATCATAGGAGACCTTGTAGAAATACTTGGCTCCGCGACGGTCTCCCGGTAGCCTGTAGTCAAATTCCCAGATATCCTTTCCGGCTTGGCTTTTCTCCATGGGGTAGGAGTCTCCGTCAATAATGATTGCCGCCTCCATGGTCTTGCGGTCGACTGATCCATTATTAACCTGTGCATCAAGGCTCAGGGTATAGATTCTGGATGGATTCTTCGGGATTTTTTTTGGAGTCAGGTTGGTGAGTGTTAAATCACCGCAACCGACTAGGAATAATAAACCCGTTGCATAAAGAAAAAAGGACGAATTAAGTTTTATCTGCTTCATGGATTTAAGTATTAAAAATGTTTTCTTGGAGGACCTGCAAGCCAAAGCGAAAAAAGAAATTTCGTTGGGAGTCTATGTACACGTTCCTTTTTGTGCTTCGACCTGTGATTTTTGTGCATTTTATCAGGAGACTCCACTTCGGCGTGATTTGTTGAATTTTTTAGAGACAATCGGACAGGAGATGAATCAATTTGTTTCCCCGGGTAATGTAAATACGGTATTCTGGGGCGGTGGAACTCCCGGTCTGTTGCCTGCCGGGGATTTGGAGAAATTGGGTAGATACCAGCTTGAGGCGTTGGGCGTTCCTGCAGAAGAATGGACCGTGGAGATGGCGCCATCAACCGTTAAGCCTGACAAACTGAAGGTCCTGCGTGAGCTTGGGGTCAACCGTATATCACTGGGCGTTCAAAGCTTTCAGGATGAGATGCTGGATGCGATCGGTCGACGGCAGTCTTCCTCTCAAGCGTTGGATGCCTACGACCGGATTCGTGAGGCTGGGTTTGACAATGTGAATATTGATCTGATGTTCGCTCTTCCAAACCAGACGATGGATCTATGGATTCGTGATTTGGAAAAATTGCGTGAGTTGTCCCCGGATCATGTTTCCACCTACTGCCTAACCTTTGAGGAGGATACCGCTCTTTACGTGAAATTGTCGAAGGGGCAGATTATTCAGGACGTGGAGCGTGAAGCTGATTTTTACGAGCGTACGTGGGAACGACTCGATGCAATGGGATTGCAACAATATGAAGTCTCCAACTTCACGCGTCCCGGAAAGGCATGCCAGCATAATTTAAACACATGGAAAATGCATGAATGGATCGGGTTTGGTCCTTCGGCATCTTCCCAGTTTGCAGGTCGACGTTTTACCAATGATGCAAACTTGAAGACTTGGATGAGTGGGGTTGAGAGTGGTAATCCCGTCTTTATGGATGAGTCCGAGTTGACTCCTGATGAACTCGCCTTGGATAGTATTATTTTTGGCCTGAGGATGAACGAGGGTATTGACTTGGATGCCGTTTATGAACGGTTCCCCGGACTTAAAGATTCCGGGGTGGAGGCTTTTCTTAATTCTCTCGTGAAAGAGGGTCTGACCGAGGCTTCCGGGAGGATTTTCCGCCTGACAGTGAGTGGGAGACTCGTTGTCGATCGGATCGGGGCTGAGTTAATGGATTTATAGTTCGGTTGTTAGCTAGCTATGCCATTTTTAGGAGTCTTGTGCACGAATCCACTCCAACCCACCTTCAACATCATTAAATCCCCCATCCAGTTGCGCTTCATAGGCCGCTTTAAGTATTTCTCCCAATTGAGGCCCGGGGTGATGGCCAATTTCCAGCAGGTGTTTCCCCATCAGGATTGCCTTGGGGGTACTGTCCTTTACCGCGAGCTCTTCCGCCCGGGCAAGTAACCATTCACCTTCCGGCAGCGGAAACTTCCATGGAAGTGGAGGTCGCCCTCCCTTGTCAGCCGTTGCGACCTTGACCAATCTGTCGATCCTCTTGACTCGCCCGGCCAATCGCCGGATAGCTGAGTCACCGGCTTTATTTTGATGAAATTCTAATGGGGTCATGTGATCCTTTACAAGTGGCAGGACTTCTGCGATCAAATTCTTGTGGTTGGTCAGCCTATGAAGGAAACTACGGGCGATTTCCACACCTTTTCTTGCATGGCCCGGGGAGCGGATGCGTTTATTTTCCACAATGGTTGTCTTGGGCTTTCCCATGTCATGGCAGAGAACGGCAAAGCCAATAACAAGATTCTCCCATTCATCACCGGTGCGAATCTTGGCAAACGCATTTAAGCAGTGCAGGGTGTGGGTCCAGACATTCCCCTCGGGATGCCATTCCGGGTCCTGGTCACAGTGATCCAATTCTTGCAGTTCGGGATAAAAGCGCAGCCATTCACAATCCTTTAGGAAACCGAGTCCCAGTTGAAAATCATTTCCCTTCAGGATCAGTTTTTTCCATTCATCAAATAGACGCTCCCTGCTAATGTCTTTTTGGGTTAGTGTGCGACTGAGTGCCACTGTGTCCTCGTGGACACGAAAACCCAAGCGGGCCGAGAATTGCATGGCACGAAGGACGCGGAGCGGATCTTCTGTGAAGCGATTTGTCGTATGGCGAAGGATTTTAGACCTTAGATCAACCATGCCATCAAAGGGATCTTCGATAAGACCATCAGGAATTCGGGCGTAGATCGAGTTGACTGTAAAGTCACGTCGGGCAGCAGCTTCTGACAAACTCATTTCCGGATCACCTTGAACATCGAAGTCAGTGTGCCCGCTTCCGGTCTTTAACTCACGTCGAGGTATGGCTACATCTATGTTGTGTTCACTCAGCCCGATTATCTGGAATGATTTGCCATAGAGATTACACTTGAAGTTTTTGGTCAGCACTTCACGAAGTTTTTCAGGTGCAATGCCAAAAACTTCGATATCGGCATCTTCAGGATCTTGTTCCGGGTTAATGATCCTGTCCCTTACCCAACCGCCGACCAGGTAGGCCCGTCCTCCCTCGCCTGTAATTATTTCTGCTATGCGGCGTATGGTTGGCGCGGATGGACCTTCTATGGAAATTATGGGCATGGCTGGAAAATAGTGCTCTGCCGCTCCCTATTAATTACCGTCTTTCATCAAGTCACCCCAGATTGCGGTCCTAATCAGCTTCAGAAAAGAAATAGTCCTCAAGCATAAGGCAAAGCGTGTGATAGACAGGCAAATGTAGTTCCTGAATCTCCCAGACAACACTGGATGGAACACGGATGCAACAGTCCACAAGTTCGGCCAGTTGACCTCCGGATTCACCGGTTAGTCCGATGGTGGACATCTCCATTGCACGGGCGGTCTTCAGGGCGTGGAGTACGTTTGCGGAGTTCCCTGAGGTACTTATCCCCATGAGAGCATCGCCACTTTGTCCCAAGGCAAATGCGAGTTGGGCAAAAGTGTATTGCCCATCACAGTCGTTGGCATATGCCGTCGACAGGGCGTTAAAGCCGGTCAGGGGAATTACAGGGAGACCGGTCTGGAGATTATCTGCCAATGAGTCGCCCAGCTTTTCCCTCCATTCCGGGGTTAGGGGGCGTTTGGAATCGAAGCCCTTAAGAAGTTCCCCGGCAATGTGATCGGAATCGGCTGCACTTCCTCCATTACCACAAAGGAGCAGCTTGCCCCCTTCTTCAAAAGTTTGCTTAAGTAGATCCCCTGCGAGTTCGATATCTGCAACACAGGCTTCGAGTTCGGGGTGTTTTTCTATACAGGCTTGTAGGCGTTTATGACGCATGGGAAGTTTGACAGGGTTTAAATTTAAATTGAGACCAAAACCTGCTTTTTAAAAATTGCCATGAAAATCGAAACCCCCATAAAACTTCCGCACTTACATTTCCCTAGTGGTGGGAATTTTTCAAAAAACAAGCCAAAGATGGCAAAACAATCACAAGATATTGACCTGGTCGCGTCCAATCGTGAGCTTGAGACCCTGAGTCCCGAGGAACGGATTGCATGGGCGCACGAGATTTTCGGCATTCATTTGGTGATGTCCAGCAGCTTTGGGCTACAGAGTGCGGTATTACTACATATGGCCAACACGGCTGTACCGGGAATCCCTGTGGTCTTTGTGGATACCGGCTACCTCTTCAAGGAAACCTACAGGTATGTCGAGCAACTCGAGCAGAAACTGGATCTCAACTTGAAGATTTACACTTCCCCGATTACCCCGGCGCGTCAGGAGGCACTGTCCGGCAAACTTTGGGAGAAGGGTGTTGAGGGACTCGAGGAATATGGACTTGTACGCAAGGTGGAACCCATGAGCCGTGCACTTCAGGAATTGGGTGCCACGGGTTGGTTAACTGGTCTGCGTCGCGAACAATCAGATTCCCGCAAAGACCGGCCTTTCCTTGAGCTTCAGAACAAGACCTACAAACTGCACCCCATTGTGGATTGGGATTCATTCAAGGTAATTACCTATATACTCAAGTACGACCTGCCGCACCATCCGCTTTTCGATAAAGGTTATCTAACACTTGGTGACACCCACAGCACCCGCAAACTGGAAGAAGGAATGTCCCAGAAGGATACCCGTTACGGTGGTTTCAAGTGGGAGTGTGGATTGCATGAAGGAGGCCATGGTCATGATTTTGCGATCTAGCTGAGGCTCTACTAATTTTATTATATCAATATTAAAACTATGATCACACCAGAAACACGTTCCCAGATAGAAGAAATCATCAAGAGGGCAGGGTATCTTTGGAGGTATCTTTGACGTCGATAAAAAACTTACACAGATAGAGGAACTGGAGTCCCGGATGACAGCACCCGGTTTCTGGGATGATCAGGA
>JABJCN010000175.1 GCA_018668635.1 Opitutia bacterium | reverse complement strand
TCTCCCGAAGGAAGGAAGTCCCAAATTTATTGGTTCCAAATATCTAAATCATATACCTACACTCCCGACGGTCGAAAATCCTGACAGAAAATTTTCGACTTTTGGACTGTCTTGATGAACTTCGCTACTTCAACCCGAGAAAAATGGAGGGGTTTATTGGTCGGGAAGAAAACCTCCAGGGGTTGGGGTGGTTACGATGACGGATTCACCCGGATGCAGAAAAGTCTGGTCGCAGTAGTTTAAGGTTTCGATTGTTCCATCGTTTCGTCGAACCTCGGTGCGACCGGGCTCCCCCTCACATCCACCGGAAAGCCCTTTTGGTGGAATCCTTCGATGACTGGACAGGATGGAGCACTCCACCTTATCAAGAAAACGCAGAACACGGCGCGTTCCGTCGCCACCGGGATGACGCCCCTGCCCCCCCGAACCTGCACGAATTGAAAACTCCTCCACAACAACCGGGAAACGCATCTCCAAAACCTCGGGATCCGTCATGCGGGTATTGGTCATGTGGGTGTGCACCGCCGAGGCACCGTCAAACCCCTTGCCGTTGTTGGCAAGACCTGCCGGTGCGCCGGAACAAATGGTCTCATAGTTCTGGAAGTCTTCATTGCCGTAGGTAAGGTTGTTCATGGTACCCTGGGCATTGGCCATTGCACCAAGAGCCTGGAGCAGACAGTTGGCAACGTGCTGACTGGTCTCGGTGTTGCCCGCCACAACGGCTGCCGGATGGGAGGGCCGGAGCATGCAGCCTTCAGGAATGATGATTCGCAGGGGCTTGAGACAGCCGGCATTCATGGGGATGTCATCCTCAACCATCAGCCTGAAGACGTAAAGCACGGCTGCGCGTGTAACCGGTTCGGGAGCATTGAAGTTGTTGGCCTGCACAGTGGATGTGCCGGAGAAATCTATAACGGCTTCCCGCAAAGCCTTGTCGACCCGAATGGCCACCCGGATTACTTGGCCGGTGTCAGTAGGATACTCCGCTGAAGAATCCTCCAGAACGCCCAACAGGCGACGAACCGACTCCTCGGCGTTATCCTGCACGTGCAACATGTAGGCCTGCACAATATCGAGCCCAAAGTGTTCAACCATTTTCAGCAATTCAGCCACACCCTTCTCGTTGGCGGCAACCTGCGCTCGAAGGTCGGCGATGTTCTGGTCGGGGTTGCGGGCGGGCCAGGGATGCTTCGTGAGAAGCTGTCGGATGCCGTCCTCATCGAAGTGCCCGTTCGCAACAAGCTTGAAGTTGTCGATTAGTACGCCCTCCTCCTCTATATGGGTTGCCCTTGGTGTGGAACTTCCGGGTGCCATGCCTCCGACGTCCGCATGATGCCCACGCGAGGCGGTGTAGAAAAGAAGATTCCCTCCATGCTCGTCAAATACCGGGGTCACAACGGTGATGTCCGGGAGGTGTGTCCCTCCATTGTAGGGAGCATTCAGCACAAATACATCACCGGGGGAAATTGCCCCCGCGTTATGGCGGATAATGGATTCAACCGAACGATCCATCGAACCCAGGTGAACAGGCATATGCGGCGCATTGGCTACAAGCGAGCCATCCGCGGCAAAAATGGCACAGGAAAAATCGAGCCGCTCCTTGATATTTACCGAGTGGGCCGTGTTCTGCAGGGTCACACCCATCTGTTCGGCAATGGACATGAACAAATTGTTGAAGACTTCCAATAGTATCGGATCTGCAGTGGTACCAACCGGCGAAACCCGCTGCAACACCTCAACCCTTGTCAAAACAATACTTCCCGATTCATTCACTGTGGCACTCCACCCCGGCTCAACCACAAGCGTCTGGTGTGCCTCGATGATCAATGAGGGCCCAGTCAAGGTATCCCCGGGGGCCAAGGCCCCACGCCGAAAAGCTTTTGCCTTATGCAATTGCCCTCCCGAATGGAACTCCACTGATTTTGCAGGAAGCTTTTCCCCGGAAAAGGAGGAATCTCCAACAACATCGACTCCTGTACCCGAGGATATTGACTCAACCTCGACTGCCTCTGCCACGAGGGGCCGTCCCTCAAATACAAAACCAAACTGCCTTCGATGTTTAGCGACAAAAGCTTCTTTCATCTCTGAGATCCCGGAGAACTCGACAGGAATCGCAGTATCAGTACCCTCATAGCGCAGATGCACCTGGGATGCAACCCGGATATCCCGCACCCTCACTCCCTGCCCCACCAGTTCCTCCTGGACGGTGGCTTTTAATTCATCAATGACAGTCTCCAGTTGAGATATCAATGCAGGATCCAGTTGCTGCACCACGGCGCGGGAACGATTAGCCCGCACATGGGCCAAGCCCATCCCGAAGGCAGAGAGTATTCCAGAAAAACAATGTACCAGTATGGTACGCACGCCCAGGGCATCAGCTACTGCACAGGCATGCTGACCACCGGCTCCGCCAAAGCAGTTCAACGCATAATCGGTGACATCATAACCCCTCTGCACGGAAATCTTCTTGATGGCATTGGCCATGTTCTCCACTGCGATGCGAAGAAAACCTTCTGCCACTGTCACAGACTCCATCCCGGTCAACACAGCCAGTTCGTCAAACTTTTTGGTCACCACTTCCTTATCCAGCACTTCATCCTGCCCGGGGCCGAAAATAGCCGGGAATAATTCCGGACGCAACTTGCCTACCATTACGTTGGCATCCGTAACAGTCAATGGTCCACCACGTCGATAACAGGCTGGACCAGGGTCTGCACCCGCAGAGTCGGGCCCCACCTGAAAGCGTCCTCCATCAAAACGCAGGATTGAGCCCCCGCCAGCCGCAACCGTATGGACCTGTAACATCGGTGCACGCATCCGAACGCCGGCCACCTCTGTTTCAAATGTTCGCTCCAGTACACCATCATAATGTGAAACATCCGTGGACGTTCCACCCATGTCAAAACCCACCATCCTGGGAAAACCCGCTCGCAGGGAAGTCTCCACGGCACCGACCACACCACCCGCCGGACCTGAGAGAACAGCATCCCTTCCATGGAACAATCCTGCCGCGGTCAATCCGCCTGATGACATCATGAACTGCAGACGTGGCCCCTTCCCCAACTCCCGCTCAACCTGCTCCACATACCTCCGCAGGATTGGGGAAAGGTAGGCATCGGCCACGGTGGTGTCCCCGCGTCCCACCATCTTGACTAGGCGGGAGACTTCGTGACTGACAGATACCTGAGTAAAACCAGCCTTCTGGGCCAATCGACCGGCCAACTTTTCATGCTCAGGATATTTCCATGAATGCATGAAGGCCACTGCCAAAGAGTCAAAACCCTCCTTGCGTAAACGTTCCAGAACTTTTGAAACCTGTTCCTGCTGGAGTGTAACTTCCACTGTTCCATCAACCAGTACCCGCTCATCGACCTCAACCACGGTTGAATAAAGCTGCTCCGGCAAGGCAATCTCCTTGGCAAATATGTCCGGGCGAGCCTGGTTGCCAATGCGAAGGACATCCCGAAACCCCTTGGTTACCAACAAGGCCGTTCGCTCCCCTTTCCTCTCCAGGAGTGCATTGGTGGCCACAGTGGTACCCATTCGAACCTCATGAATCATGTCTGACGGAAAAGGATCAAGACCGGAAATACCAAGCAAATCTCGGATACCCTGGATTGCCGCATCGGGATACGCCTCGGGATTCTCAGACAATAGCTTGTGTGGATGAAGCCGCCCATCGGGATCACGACCCACGATATCCGTAAAGGTTCCGCCCCGATCGATCCAGAAGTCCCAGCCCATCTCCGGCTTCCGCCGCAATCCCTAGAGGGACTTCAGGTATTGAAGACTCTGTTTCACACTGGAAACTGGGTCAGGAGAATGATCCTGTTCCACATGGCAGTGGGCTACACCAATTCTACCAGCAGCCTTGATTATTGGCTCCATCGGGATGATTCCATCACCGAGTGCCAGAAAGGCATCCTTGGGAACACCACCATAATTGGGCAATTTCATGCCTTTCTTGAGATCCTTTAAATGAATCTGGGAAACACGTCCCTTCAACTCCTGAAGGAGTTTAACCGGGGAGACCCCGCCTACCCGAACCCAGAAGACATCCACTTCAAAATGCATCTCTGAGGCGAATTCGGCCTTGAGAACATCAAAACCCGTTCTGCCCCTATCCTGTGGAGCGAACTCAAATGCATGGTTGTGGTATGCAAGCTGGATACCAGCAGTCTTCGCCTTAATTGCTGCCTTATTACAATTTTCAGCCACACGCTTGTACCCATCCAGCCCGTTGCGTTCCCGGGCATGCAGGAAAGGTATAACAAGGTGCGTGATCCCCAACTTCAAGGCTCCCTCCAGAATTTTATCAAAATCAGGAACACCCTTCTTACCGGAGTTGGTCACTGACTCCCAGGCAAAGTGGGTGGAGTTGACTTTCAGACCATTATCCTTGGCTGCCAAAATCATGTCGCTAGCAGTACCGTCAAAACCATAAGCCTCGACCTGCTTATAACCTGCCTTTGCGACACCACCTAGAGTTCCCTTGACGTCATTTTTAATCTGGTTCCGCAAGGTGTATAGCTGGATACCAATGGCCTTCCGGTAGGGATTGTCATTGTCCAACGCAAATGCCGGGAGAGCGATCGAGGAAACAAGCGAGGTTTGTAAAAAATAGCGGCGGTTCATGTTTGAGGGATTGGTTTTGTACAAAAAAATAATGAGTATAGTAAAGCCCTATGGTCAATCGATTTCCCGGAGTGATCGTGAAACATTCCGTGAAATCATCCATCAAATCAGTTAAAAGAAGAATTGGAGACATTCACGGAAAGACCTTGTTTATCCCAATAATTCTTCGTAATTCCGGTTTGTAATACTATTTAAGAATAGGATGTAGGGGATCATTTTAAAATACTGAAGTTTTCCTTTGCCAAGACCTCCTCAAAACCCTTAACACCCAACGATCATGAAAAAGCCAATCCTGATTATCATATCCATCCTTTTTACCTTCAACGCAGTCCTCGGCATCAAACCCGGTGGTAAAAAAGAATGGCTCGACTACGAGGATGCCCTTCTAGGCGATCCTGATTTCTCGATTCTTGGAGAATATGGGAGTGCCAAGGAAGGAGGCGCTAAATGGGGTGCTCAGGTCGTGGCAATGGGTGATGGAAAATTCGACGGCTACATCCTCGAGGGTGGTCTTCCCGGCGCAGGTTGGGATCGATCAAAGAAAAGGGTTAAGACCAGTGGAACCACGGATGCCCTAAAATCCAAGGACGGAAAATTTACAGCTGTTATCAAGGACGGTAAAATCACAATTTCAGAAGAAGGCAAGAAACTGGCCACACTTTCTCATATTGAAAGGGAAAGCCCCACTCTTGGCAAAAAAGCCCCCAAGGGTGCAGTCGTCCTCTTCGACGGCTCCAATACCGACGAATGGATTAACCCTAGACTCTACAAGGATCGTCTAATGGCAGAGACCAAGTCCAAGCGCAAATTTCGTGACTACACTTGTCACATCGAGGTCATGACCACTTACGAGCCCTTTGACCGTGGGCAGGGGCGCAGCAACAGCGGAGTCTATCATCAGGGCCGCTTTGAGACACAAGTCCTCGACTCCTTTGGCCTCGAAGGAAGGATGAATGAATTCGGAGGAATCTACAGCATTGCAGCTCCTCGCCTCAATATGTGTTTCCCTCCCCTGCGCTGGCAGACCTACGATGTGGATTTCACAGCCGCCAAGTTCAAGGACGGGAAGAAGACAAAGAACGCGTTTATAACTGTTCGCCACAATGGTGTCGTAATCCACGAGAACCAGGAACTGGACCACACCACCACTGCCGCACCCAACCGCAAGTATGACGACACCCCCGGGTTCCTCTACTTTCAGGGACACGGCAACAAGGTGATGTATCGCAACGTCTGGGTCCTGGAGAAATAAAGAACTGATAGACCAGTCAACCGGAACGAAAATTAAATAGCTAATGAGTCCGGAAGAAATTCTCGAGACCAAGCTCAAGGTCATCGATGAATCACACGGGTTCCAACCTGGTCGAACCGCCCTAATCGTCATCGACATGCAGCATGGCTTCGTTGACGACGGAGCCTCACTCGCCTTTCCCGAGGCAGGTGACATCATCTCCAACCTCAGCGACCTAATCGCGAAATGCCGCAATAACAAAACTCCGGTCATCTTCACCGAGTTTGTCTACGCAGAAAATGTGCCCTGTCTTCGAGGTGACCCGTTTGGGATTGAGCACCTGCCCTCGGAGGGTGATCCCGGGTTCGGCAAACCATCCAGCAATTGCCTGATTGGTCCTAACGCCGATGTCGGTGTCGAATCCGCAGAGACAATAGAGGAACTTCAACCCCTACCCGGGGAACTGGTCATCCGGGGCCACACCTACGACAAGTTCTACGGAACGCCGCTTGATCTCTCCCTCCGAAGCCAAGGCATAACCCACCTCTTCATGACCGGCATCACGACAGATGTTTGCGTGAACAGCACCCTCATCGCCGCATCGAGTCGCAACTATCGTGTCACCGCCATCACCGATGGGGTCGCTTCCCCCTGGCCGGGCCTGTCCGAGGCCTGCTTCCAAATATGGCGACCCAAGTTTGCGCGACTCAAGACGACAGCGGAAATCCTCACCGAACTCTGCAACTCCTGAAATGCGAGACACATGAAAAAACCTACACAAATTCTCCTGACCCTTTTATTTTCCGCTGGAATCGTCACTGCAGCTCCATCATCCAAGCGCCCCAACTTCATCCTCGCCATGGCCGACGACCAGGGTTGGGGTGAAATGAGCTACCAGGGACACAAGGACCTCAAGACCCCGCACTTTGACGCCATGGCCAAGGCCGGCCTGCGCTTCGACCGTTTCTATGCAGCCGCACCCGTCTGCTCCCCCACCCGTGCCAGTTGCCTGACGGGACGCCACCCGAACCGCATGGGCGTCTTCAAGTGGGGGCATCCCATGCGGACCGGGGAAATCACCATCGCCGAGAGCCTCAAGGATGCCGGCTACAGGACAGGGCACTTTGGGAAATGGCACCTCGGTTCCGTCCGCGCCGATGGCGACACCAACCCGGGTGCCAATGGGTTCGATGAATGGGCTTCCGCACCCAATTTCTACGAGAACGACCCTCTTTTCAGCCACAATGGCAAGGTCATCGAACGCAAGGGTGAGAGTTCAATTGCCACGATGCAAATCGCATTGGAATGGATCAGCAAAATGACTGAGGAGGACGATCCATTCCTCGCCGTCATCTGGTTTGGGAACCCCCACGGTCCCCATATCGGGGTCGAAAAGTTCAAGAAACTCTACCCAGGCAAAGCCAAGAGCCTGCAGAACTTTTATGCCGAGATCTCGGGCATGGATGCCGCAATGGGTCTCCTGCGGGGACAGCTCCGCAAACTCGACATTGCAGATGATACCCTGCTTTGGTATTGTAGTGACAACGGGGGGTTAAAGCCAAACTCCATGGGCGGTCTCTCCGGCAAGAAAGGCAACCTACTTGAAGGCGGAATCCGTGTACCTGCAATCCTGGAGTGGCCGGCACGAATCCCCACACCTCGCACCACCGACATTCCCTGCAACACCTCTGATTTTCTTCCCACCCTTCTCGAGCTTGCCGGTGTCCCCCTCCCGGAAAACCAGCCTCCCCTTGACGGCATCAGCCTAACCCCCCTCATAAATAATGAGATGGCGATTCGCAAAAAACCCATGGGTTTCTGGGACTACCCGGCCGGTGGAAAGGTGAAACGTGCCCGGGCAATCCTTGAGGCCCTTCGAAAGGAACAAGAGTCCGGTAAACAGAAACCTGCGGCGAAGGAGGGACATGTCAACCGTCAGTACCCCGCGGATACATTCCCGGGTCCAGCTGCCTGGATCGACGGCGACTGGAAACTTATGACATCATCAAAAGGAAAGGTGGCAACCAACCTACGCCTCTACAACCTTGGCAATGACCCCAAAGAAAAAAACAACCTCGCCGAAAAGCATCCTGAGAGGGTAAAGTCCATGCGACTGGAGCTTCGTAATTGGCAGAAATCCGTTGTCAACAGCCTGAACGGCAAAGATTACAATTAGGAAAATAAGAATTTATTTAATAAAAATACCCAAAAGAAAATGAGCAAAGAATCCATATCCACCACAGCAAGTCGTCGCGAAGTCCTTAAAGGTTTTGCCGGTGCCGGTGCCCTTGCCGGTGTAGCCCTGCCACACGTTCACTCCCAGGTTGATGACACCGTGCGTATTGCTCTTGTCGGTTGCGGGGGAAGAGGAACCGGCGCCGCCCACAATGCACTGCAGGTCTCTGCCGCCAACGCTCCCACCAAACTCGTCGCCATGGCCGACGTCTACCAGTCCAAACTTGACCGTAGCTACGCCGGTCTCAAGGCCAAGAACAAGGACAAGGTGGACGTGCCTGCCGAGCGTCGACATGTCGGCTTTGATGGCTACAAAAGAGCCATGGACGCACTCAATCCCGGGGACATTGCAATCTTTACCACTCCCTGTGCTTTCCGCTGGGTCCACTACGCCCAGGCCATCGAAAAAGGCCTCAATGTCTTCATGGAAAAACCCGTTACCCCGGACGGCTATTCCTCGCGGAAGATGCTCGAACTCAACGAGCAGGCAAAGAAAAAGAAATTAAAGGTGGGTGTTGGACTCATGTGTCGCCACAGTCAGGCTCGTCGCGAACTTTATTCCCGCATCCAGGACGGCGAACTCGGCGATCTACTACTCCTACGAGCCTACCGTATGCAACAACCCGTTGCCTCCTGCTTCTCCGGCAAGAAACCCGCAGGCGAATCCGAACTGCTCTACCAGATACGTCGCTTCCACAGCTTTCTCTGGCTGTCTGGCGGCTCCTACAGCGACTTCTTCATCCATAATATTGACGAATGCTGCTGGATGAAGGACGCATGGCCAGTCAAGGCACAAGGCCAGGGTGGACGCCACTACCGCGGGGAAAATATCGACCAGAACTTCGACAACTACACCGTCGAGTACACCTTCGCCGACGAGACCAAGCTCTACCTCCACGGTCGCAACATGCCAGGCTGCCAAGGCGAATTCACCAGCCATGCCCATGGAACCAAGGGCTATGCACTCATCTCCGGCCCAGGCGGTCATCGATCTCAGGCACGCATCCACAAAGGCCAAGGCCCAGACAGCGACGTTTCCTGGATGTTTGGCCGACGTGAAGGTGGACGACGCATTACCGAGAGCAATCCCTATCAGGATGAGTGGGACCACCTTCTCGAAGCCATTCGGAACGACAAGGAGCACAACGAATGCGAGCGCGGAGTCGCCGCCTCCGTAGTCACCTCCATGGGGCGCATGGCCTGCCACACGGGCCAGACGATTACATACGAACAGATGCTGAATGCCGACCATTTCGGCCCCGGGGCAGACAAGCTTACACTGGATTCAGAATCTCCCCTCAAGCCCAATACCGAGGGCACCTATGCCATACCTGAGCCCGGCGTAAAAAAGAACCGCGAGTACTAACCGGAAACCATCCCAAGGTTGCGGATAATCTTTTGCTTTATGAACGCTGGCCGATTAATGATAACCTTTCAGGGACTTTTGCTCCTGACGGGGATTGTTGCTGCACCGAGCATTTCATCCGTAAAGGCTGACCTTAAAGTGCCATCGCTTCAAACAGCCAATCCAGCAGCAACGAAGCGAGTAAAGCAGACTCATCCAGACTGGAAGGATACAAGGGTCTACCATGTACTCCACCTTCCCGGCGATTGGAATCCTGATAGAAAACAAAAATATCCTGTCATTGTTGAATATGCCGGGAATGGCCCCTACCAAAACAAATATGGAGACAAGAGTTCCGGGCATCCGGAGGGTAGCAAAATGGGGTACGGTCTCTCAGGCGGGCAGGAATTCATATGGCTATGCCTACCCTACTTGTCCAATGATGGACAAGGCAACGTCACAAACTGGTGGGGTAACAAGCCGAAATACAACCCGGCGAATACACTGACCTACGCCAAAAAGACTGTCCCTTGGATTTGCCGGAAGTATGGTGGTGACACTGAAAAGGTTTTTATTTGTGGCTTCTCCCGAGGAGCAATCGCCTGCAACTTCATAGGGTTGTATGATGATGACATCGCCAAGCTCTGGTGCGCATTCCTCCCCTACAGTCACTACGATGGAGTACGGCATTGGAGCTACCCCGGAGCAGACCGCCAATCAGCAAAAAGCCGGATCCATCGACTCGAAGGACGTCCACAATTCATCACCCATGAAAACGATGGAGTGGATGCCACCAGGAAATGGATTGGAGAAACGGGCGTCAAAGGTGATTTCACGTTTCGCCCCACAGGTTTCCGCAACCACAATGATGCCTGGCTTCTTCGACCCAGCCCAGTTCGGGAAGAAATGCGCAATTGGATGCGAAAAATTATTGAGGACCCGCGCTGACTGCACACCAAACCCATAAAAACATGATTCGATCTATATCCATAACATGCCTGTTCATTGGCACTCTCTCGTTTGTTGCAGCCCAAGATACTTATTCAGTCTATAAGGCGCTTCCAGATGCAGGCATTCCCTGTCGGGTAATGAAGCCCATTAAATTCGATATTACGAAGAAATATCCGGTCATTCTTTCACTCCACGGCGCAGGCGGAAAAGGAACCAATAATCGAAAGCAATTGAAGGATTGGAACCGTCAGTTGGCCGACCCCAAGCGCCGAGCTCAATTCCCCTGTTACGTGGTAGCACCACAAGCCCCGGGATTGTGGAATGCCGAACAGCTCAAGATCATCCAAAAGATCATCGCCAAGCTACCGTCCGTCGACATGGACCGTATCTACATCATGGGGCATTCCATGGGAGGGCATGGCACGTATATCTTCATTCAACTTGCGCCCAATTACTTCGCAGCAGCATCACCTTCTGCAGGCAGCGGCTTGAGACGCACCGGGGAATTCATAGACCCAAAAAAAATAAAGGATATTCCGATCTGGGCGTTCCACGGGAACAAGGATGGCGTATGTCCATATGCAAAACAGTTGAAGGTCTTCAATGCGCTGAAAAAGCTTAATGGAAATATGAAGCAGACGACCTGGCAAGGAGACAACCACGGGATTTCAAGCAAGATGATTGAACCAACCGACAACGGGAAGACCGAATACAGTAGTAATCGCTGTGACAAGGAAAGCGATTTCCTGACCTGGCTGTTCAAACAGAATCGTGGTCTCCGAAAAAATTGAAATGGCTGTAGACTGTCTTGAAAAACGGTAAAAAGGGTTCTGACAAGCATCTATAATGTGCTGAAACATGATAGACGTTGCTCCGTCGTGGTGTTTTATCTCTTGAACTTTTGAGGCTACAGGTTCGACTTCACCTGCAGGCATATAACCTAGCCGGTCATCCTTTTAATACGTCTGCTCGCTACAAAAGCTCCAGCACAAATCCAAAGGTCTATATTCATCAGTGGAACTACTTTTGCGTAAAGAGGAATACCCCCTTGCGGTTGGAGATTAGGATATCGGTCTTCTTATCGCCGTTAAAATCCTCAGTCACGAACTGCGCTCCGACGCCGGACTGGTCGTCGATGAGCGTAGGTACCAGTTCGGGGGGTGAACCCTTCTTGAGCTGGATGTCAAACCAGTAAAGTTGACTGGGATCACCAGCCTTCTCTGGACGAAAGCCATGGGCGAAGAAGCGGCGACCGGTGACAAGATCCAGACGACCGTCGCCGTTGAGGTCGACCATGTTGGCGGAGTGGGTCTCGTGAATAAGGCCCTTGTGCATCGTGGTGGTCTCGAACTTGTTGGCCTTGACCTGGCGACACCAAAAGATTCCTGTACCGTGGGCGGAAGTGCAGAGGATATCGCGGAGTCCGTCTCCATCGGCATCCAGCGTGTACATGTCAGCCACCCCACCCTTGATGATATCGCTCTTGTGAAATGTCCAAATGCCATCATGCTTGCGCCCGTTTTCGGGTTGTTCCCACCAACCACCGTAGGTCAAGATATCCTTGCGACCGTCACCATTGACATCGGCTGCACCGAGACCGTGGGCAAACTTGTGGGCTGGCCAACCACGGGGAAAGATACTGTTGGGAAAGCGATCGGAGACGTTGTTGACCTTCCACTCCTCGTTGACCGACTTGGCGTCGGGCACGCCGACCCAGGCAATATGCTCCTCAACACCCATTAGGAAAACCTTTTGTCCGTCCTCAAAAAGGTCCGTATAGAGTCGAGTCTCATTGCCGGTACCCTTGAAGGCGATGCGCTCCTTCCAGTGCCCCTCGGCGCCCTTGGGATTCTCGTACCACTTGGCGGGTTTACCGTGAAAAGGAATTACCATGACATCAACCCAGCCGTCACGATTGAAATCGTCAGGATAGACAGCAAAAGCCTCGGTGTAACCTCCGCGGTTGGGTTTGCGGGGCTTGCGAATCTCGTGAGCCTTCCAGTCCGGGGCCTGATACCAGAAGTCCCCAACCAAGATATCGTTACTTCCATCCTTGTTTACATCTCCATAACCGACACCTTCAGAGCGGAATAGTGTATCGACAACCGTCTTGCGAAATTGTGGCGCCGATTGAACAGGCGGCCCCACCAATGAGAAAGTCATTATAATAAGGAGAGTTGATTTCATACAGGAAACTCAAATATAGTCTCCCGTAAAAGCAACATCTTTTGCTCTTGCCTCTGCTTTCAGTCATCAAACAATAACTTTTCATGAAATCCCTAAGTCTGTTCACCATCCCACTTTTGTTCTGCCTTCCCTGCATAGCCCAAGAAACAAGCATTACGAAAAAACCATTTGTATTCCCGGAAAATTTCGCACTAACGCTCGGCAATGCAGAAAAAGGTTCATCTACGACTGAGTTGAAGGCATCTTGGAGTGCCATTCCTGAGGCAATTCTCTACGAGATAGAACTCGCGGAGTTGTACGTTGAATCAGTATTTCCAACGGCAACAGCACTGACATTCACGGGCAATTCCATAACCGGAATAGGATCCGGTGACAAAAGCGGAGGATTGGGTGCCGGTTTCCATCTTCAAATCTCGGGTACGAAAAACGGAAATGACGGAACCTACATTGTTGCAAGGGAAGGTCTCCTTGAAAACAGTCTAACCTTGATCAACACGACCTTCAAAACGGAAACGGTAGACTCTACCAAAGTCAGAATACTTCGAATTGATCCAGTCCAATGGAATTATGGTGTCAAAAAAGACATACTCTTTGGTCAAGACTCTACTGAAACGTTGTTCTCAAACCTTGAAGTCGGCGTGCCCCATATTGCACGAATCCGTGCAACAACTGAGAAATCAAAGGATTTTTCGTCTGTAGATACCGGATTCAGTAAGGCAACACTTCCCATCTTTACAGCGCAGGGGAAACTCCTCCCCCCGGCACTTTTCTTTGATAAGATTACAACCCACTCCTTCACGGCATTATGGTTGCCTCCAGAAAATGCTGAAACTGAAAACATTGATTACCGGCTTGAAGTGTCTTCGTCGACAGATTTCCAGGATGATTATAAAATGATACAGTTGCGTCGTAAAACCAGGCAGGAATTTGCAAATATTGAGCCTGAAACAACCCGACATATCAGGGTTACCGCAATCCCAGGCGAAGGCCATGCAAGACATGCAGCCAGTGAACCAAAGACAGGATTGGTGACCACACTTCCAATTGAGCAACTAGAAATGACAAGTACAGTCTCGTCCATTAACCCGACCCTCCGTACAATTACGGCAAAATGGAACCCGCCGAGAAATGCAGGTAATGAGTTTGTGGAATACAGCCTGAAAGTGGCAAAAGATGAAGAATTCAGTGACATCGTTTATGATTTTGAAAAACTGACAAGTACCGAGCTTGAAATAAAGGAACTAACCCCACGGACCATCTATCACTTTCGTGTTGTTGCGCATCCACCTGAAGGGAACAAAACCCTCAAATCCAGTGAACAAATTACCGGATCAGGTATAACCCTTGGGAATAAACTCGAAAGCCCCACCAACCTTACCGCAACAGCCGGGATCGGTTCCATCTCAGCAAAATGGGAGGCTCCGATAAACTCGAACGGGGATACCCTTTATTATGTTCAGGTGCAACTACTGAACGGAGGTACTGACAGTGCAAATGTACCAGATGCTATTGTTACAAAAAACACTGAGCACGGTCCCATTACTGAACTGGAAAAAGATGCCAATTTCCTTGTAACTGTACTAGCCGGACCGGCAGAGAACAATGCCATTGACGAAATCAGCAACGTGGCAACCGTTAAAGTGACCACGCTTACGGATGAAGACATAAACGAATCGGATCCAGCATCAGATAATGAAGACTCGTTGGAGGAAAATGAAATAAATGAAAACCCTGATAATGAAGGTGCTGGAAATAACAAATCCCCACCCCCATTACAGTCTCCAGAAAAATAATCCCAAATTAACAAGGGTTCGAAATATCGAAATGATAGTCTTTTTTAAATAATCAGTACAAACTTCGTAAATTAATCTATTGATTATAAAATTCTTTTAGCCATCCCCATTAAACGGCTCCAAGTCATCCCTTAAAAAACTCAACTCAAAAAGAAGGTAGAAAATTGAGCACGGAAACAGTAACTCAACCCACTGCCGACGATGAAGCACGCGCCAAGACGCTCGTCGACGCCTACGGAAAAATCAAGGAACAGATGGCCAAGGTCATCGTTGGACAGGAGGATGTGATTGAACAACTCCTTATAGCCGTGCTCGCCCGCGGACACTGCCTGCTGGAAGGTGTTCCGGGACTCGCCAAGACTCTTATGGTTCGAACGCTGGCCGATGCCATAGACCTAACTTTCCACCGAATACAATTCACTCCTGACCTCATGCCGGCGGATATAACCGGTACTGACATCATTCAGCAGGACAAGGAGACAGGGCATAGGGAGCTTATATTTGAAAAAGGACCCATTTTCAGCCAAATGCTATTGGCAGATGAAATCAATCGGACTCCGCCAAAGACCCAGGCCGCCCTGCTCGAAGCCATGCAGGAACACAGTGTAACCATAGGAGGAAAAACTTATCCCCTGCAAGAGCCGTTCTTCGTTCTCGCCACCCAGAACCCTATTGAACAGGAAGGCACCTATCCACTTCCCGAGGCACAAAGAGACCGTTTCCTATTTCATGTCACAGTTGATTACCCTAATCGTGAACAGGAGCGCGAAATCGTAGCTCGCACGACCTCAACTTTTGAAGAAAAGCTTGAGCCGGTAATTGATGGTGCGGCCATTATTGAATGCCAGGAAACAGTACGAAGGGTTCCCGTACCAGACCACGTAATTGACTTTGTGTTGGACATCGTCCGCATGGCACGCCCCAACGATGATAGTGCACTCCCTTGGGCGAAGGATTTAATCGGCTGGGGGCCTGGGCCAAGAGCCTGTCAGCAGGTTGTACTTGGTGCAAAGGTTCGGGCAGTCCTACAGGGACGATATCATGTCACAGTTGACGATGTTGAGGCGTTGGCTCACCCGGTCCTAAGACACCGAATCGTACCCACCTTTAACGCAGAAGCAGAGGGAATTACGGTCAACCATATAATAGACAAACTGATGCAGGATGTACCTCGGACCACTGCAAGTGTGATGTAACCCTGCTTATTTAAAGCCACAACAAACGTAATCCGCAATAACGGATGCCCAAGGTAACGGAATTCCTTACTCCTGGCGATCTCGCCAAGTTGGCTAGTCACCAAATGCTTGCCCGGCAGGTTGTTGAAGGCTTCTGTTCCGGTCTACACCGCTCCCCACACAAAGGCTTTAGCGTAGAATTCAAGCAACATCGCCAATACGTACCCGGAGATGAGATACGCCATCTGGACTGGAAGGTCTACGGCAAGTCTGACCGGTTTTACATCCGTGAGTATGAGGAAGAAACCAATCTCCGATGTAATATTCTCTTGGATGCCAGTGGATCCATGGCATACAAGGGACAGGATGCACTGCACAGCAAGCTCGAATATGCAACACGCCTGTCAGCATGCCTTGCATATCTAATGTTGCATCAGATAGACAGTGCCGGACTGGTTACTTTTGACACGAAGGTCCGCACGCAAATCCCGCCACGGAGTCGACCAGCTCATTTGCAACAAATGATTGATGAGCTTGCTGACACAAAACCAGGAGGCGAAACCGAGCTGGGAAAAGTATTCCAAGAACTGGTGCCCAAACTGAAGCGACGTGGGTTGGTTGTTGTTGTTTCAGATTGTTTTGGCGATGTCCCTATGCTTTTGAAGTCCCTGGCACAACTGCGTCATGCCAGACATGAAATCCTGATATTTCAAATTTGGGATAAGGATGAGTTGGACTTCCCATTCAAGCAATGGACGCGCTTTGACTGTTTGGAACAAGACTCAAACAAACATATGATAGACCCTGCCCACCTAAGGGCATCGTACATTGAAAACCTTGACCGATATCGGGAGGAACTTAAGCAGGGATGCTACCGCCATCGCATCGACCTTGTCCCCCTGACAACAGATCAACCCTACGCGGACGCACTCGGATACTTCCTGGCAAAGCGCAAGCACCTTGGTTGAACGGAAACCACTGCCTCGATTGCAATGACATTTATTAACGGCATATTATTGGCAGGTGCAGCAGCCTTTCTGGTCCCGTTACTCATCCATATTTTCAATCGCAGCAAATTCCGGGTTATAAAGTGGGGAGCAACCCACCTGCTCGAATCGGTAATACGCGTAAATCGCAAGCGGATACAGATCGAACAGATAATCCTGCTTATCATCCGATGCGCAATACCCATCCTGCTTGCAGTGTGCCTCGCACGCATGGTGATTCAAGAGTGGAACAATTTTCTGAACTGGATTCTTTTTCCGTTGATTGCGGTGGTGCTCCTAATTCTTGCCGCCCTTTTTAAAAATTTGAGGACTGTCTTCGGTGGGGCTTGTGCCCTACTATTGCTTTATATTTTGGCCTCTTCCCTTGGGTGGTTTACATTTTTCAAGGATGGAATCACAGTTCAGTCGCCAACAGGGGATGTACCTGCATCAACCGTGGTTCTATTGGATAATAGCTATTCCATGCAGGCAAGTAATGCTTCCCAAACAAGTTTCGAGCAGGCAATCACGGTGATTGATGATGTTCTTGATGACCAAAATCGTGGTTCCGACGTATCAGTTATCCTAATGGGAGGAAAACCAACACCCATATTCGACAGACCCACGTTCGATCGTGAAGGGATGTCTGCACAATTGAGCGGACTGAACCCCACCCAGGGAGCAGCCAGCACATTGGATGGTCTAAATGCCGCCATCGAAAACCTAGGCGCAATGAGCCATGCCAAAAGAGAAATACTGTTGGTAAGTGACTTTCAGCGCATCAATTGGGACTCCCTTCCAAAAACTTCGATAAAACAAACAACTGAACTTCTGGCCAACCAACGCCTTCCAGTAAATCTGACCTTCTTGCACGTTGGACAAGAGATGACTGAAAATGTGTCCATAGATACAGTTGAGCTTTCTCCCCGCACCATTGGAGCCGGACAACAGGTTCGGCTACGAGTACATCTAAGGAATCATGGGGACAAGGCTTACGGAACCGGTTTGAGAATAAGCCTATACAAGGATAACGCTGATACCCCTGACTCAGAGACAGATATTCCAATCGGTCCCCAAGAAGCCACCCAAGCCCTTCTTACCTGCACATTTGAGGAAGCAGGGTCCCACCACATACGACTGGAAATCAATAGTAGCGGAAGTGATCTGAAATTTGACAACGAATATCGAGTAGCGGTGAACGTGCTTGATCGAATCGGGGTACTCCTTGTTGATGGAGACCCAAGTGAGGAGTGGTTGAAAGGAGAAACTGATTTTATTCAAATCGCGTTGACCCCCTTCACAAAGGCAAAAACCGAATTAAAGGATCTAATCGAACCAACCATTACCCGTGTTGAAAGCCTTGATGAAGAGGCACTGAAAGGAGTAAAAGTAGTTGTGCTGGCCAACGTACCCAAGCTTGAGGCCAAGCAACTGACCCTATTGGAGCAATTTGTCAAGCAAGGTGGGGGTCTTCTTGCCACTGGTGGAGATAACGTGGATATAAAATGGCACAACCAGTATCTGTCCAACAAAACAAGAGGACTACTGCCAATGCGAATAAACAATGTGACAGGTAGTCTAGCAGAAAGAGAAGAGCAGACCCGAATGGTAGCCCAACACTTCGATCATGAGGCGCTACATATCTTTAATGACCGACGGAATGGCAACCTTGCCGAAGCTGAAATTGCAATGTGGAACCGACTTGTCCCTGCCAATCCGGACATCCCTCCATCCACCCCTGGCGCGCCAACAATCCTCGCCCTACTTGAATCAGGAGACCCACTTCTGGCAGAGCGTGAATACGGGGATGGCATGGTACTCCAATTAGCCATTCCACTGGATGCATCATGGACAAATCTACCCGCGCGTGCAGCCTTCCTGCCACTTGTCCAACAATTAACAACCTATTTGGCATCCCGCACGATACAGCCACACAACATACCAACCGGGCAACCTATCACGGCACACTTCGATGCCTCACTTGCGGGAGCTTCATTCAAGATTAGAGACCCAGAGGGAATAGAAGGAATGGTCAAGGCGACGGCCAAGGGTAACATTGCGATTGTCGAATTTCCAGATACCCGAAAAGAAGGTCTCTACACAGTTCGTAATGATGAACTTGAGAGCCCGGTGTATTTCGTGACAAATTCATCAAGAACTGAATCCCAACTTGATCAACTCAACAAGGAAGAGGTACAAAAACACGCAGATCAACTCGGGGCCAATGTAATCTACGAAGAGAGCATAGACAAAACCCTGGAAAGCTATGCATCAATGGAAAATCAACGACGCCATGGCCGTGAAATGTGGAAAATACTAATGCTTTGTGTGCTAGGTTTCATGGTAGGAGAACTCATGCTTCAGCAATTCTTTGGAAGGGCCAAATCGTAAGAAAAAACTACTACCAGTTCTTGAATACCCCATTTCTCACCCATAACTGAAACGTAAATTAATTATACTGAATATAATGAGTGTTCTCGTCGGCAAGAAAGCCCCGTCATTCACCGCCCAAGCGGTATTGAACGGAAATAATATTGAATCAAGTTTTTCTCTCTCGCAGTTTGAGGGGCAGAAATACGTTGTTTTGTTCTTCTACCCAAAGGACTTCACATTTGTGTGTCCAACTGAGCTTCATGCCTTTCAGGAAAAACTGGCAGAATTTGAAAAACGTGACACCGTGGTCATTGGTGTTTCAACTGATACTGAATTCTCCCACTGGGGATGGCTTCAGGTAGAAAAAAACCAAGGTGGCATTAAGGGTGTAACCTATCCATTGGTTGCAGACACAAACAAGACCATATCCGAAAACTATGATGTTCTTGTCGGTGAATACGTGGGGCAAAACGAAGATGGGCATCTAGAAGTCGAAGGCGAGTTAATCGCTTATCGGGGTCTCTTCCTCATCGACAAGGAAGGCATTGTACAGCACCAACTCGTCAATAACCTGCCCCTTGGGCGTAATGTTGATGAAGTACTTCGCATTATTGATGCCCTCCAGCACTTTGAACAGCATGGCGAAGTTTGCCCGGCAAACTGGACAGCAGGTTCAGATGCAATGAAACCCTCGCACGAATCAACATCTGAATATCTGTCTAACAATTGACCTAATTTCACAATGTTGGGCGGAGCCTGTTAAACTCAGGCTTCGCCCCTTGTTAAAAAATAAATATTAAGTGACCTTGCAAATCTTACATAAAGCTGTCCTTTGACATCCGAACGCACAACATCTCTACTTTTCGCCGGGGACCTTGCACTCTGGCAGGGGATACTCCTCGCAGGAGTTCTATCTGTATTCGTCTGGATGCTATACAGGCGTGAAGTGTCCCGCAATATCCAACCACCATTAACCTGGATATTGCCACTGCTTCGAACAATCGCGATTGTAATTCTACTGTTCACGCTGACGGGACCCGTACTTCACCACCGTGAAAAAATTGGGCAACTGGGCCGGATTCTTTTATTCATAGATGGCTCAAAGAGTATGAGCGTCGATGACGCTCAAATGATGCCGGAACCTCGCAAGCTACTTTCTGCCCAGCAAAATGGATGGCTACCGGAGGGCACGGTTGATACAACCCTAGCCAGTGCAGCAGATAGTATTGCAACCGCCCAGGCAACCCTCAACAACCGGCTTCGTGGATCCAAGCTTTCTGTTGATACATTCCTAGCAGCAAGATCAGAATTCAAGGTGAAGTTAAAAGGCGTTCAAGAAGGTATCGCAGGAATCAAGGTTGAGCAAACAGAACCTGAATTACGCGAAGGATTACTATTTAGAGAGGTATGGCAGGATATCAATGGTGGCAACGTCACTGACCTCACCCGACACCCAAAGTTCAAGAAAGAAGCTGACTCCACCGAATATATTTCAGAATTTGATTCACCAAAGAATGTGGGAGATAACTATGGCCAGCGCATTTCTGGCTATCTTATCCCTCCCCTAACTGGAGAATACACTCTTCAACTGGTAAGCGATGATCAGTCCATTCTGTTCATCAATCCCAATAATGCCAATCCCGGGGGCAAAAAACAAATCATAAACAACAGATCCGCGAACAAGTCCACTTACAGCATTCAATTAAAGGCTGAGACCCCCACTTACATCGAGTTGCTGATGAAGGAGGCCCATGGTGATGACTACGTCACAGTCTCATGGACTCTTCCTAATGGGGAAGAGGAGAACCCGATTCCCTCCCATCGACTGGCCTCCCCCGCAACCGGTGCCGACTATTCTCGCGGTGACTTTCAAACTCTGGCCAAACGCTATCACGAAAACATAATCAAGCGAATTGAAACCAATTCCTTGCCCAAACCTGATGATGTCAATGCTAGTGACCGTCTCCGCTCCATCCTGATTGCCACCAATGGTCTGTCCCAGGAATACCATTCCTTCCTTCGAAATGCATTCCTGTCACAAGGTGAAGCACTTGCCAAAAAGGGTGATGCCCAGATCAATGCTGCATTGTCAAAGTTTGATGATCACTCCCGCTTTGAACGAGCCAAAAACCTTCTCGCAAGAGATGGAGGGTTACTGGCAAACCTTGTCAAGACACATGATGTTGAAGTTTTTCTACTCAAAGGTTCTTCCGCAGAAAGACTTTGGACACAAGGGGACACCATTGAAGAAGACATCGAATTTGAAGCGGAAGCAAATGATCCCGTAACTAACCTTAGCACCGGTATGCGAAAAAGCCTTTCAACCGAGGTTGAAAATGCTCCGAAAAACTCTGATGAACCTGACAATCAATCTCAACGAACTGCCGTGGTACTCTTCTCGGATGGACTGCACAACGATGGCGAATCCCCACTCCATACAGCCAAGCTCTTTGGGGGTAGTGATATCGGGATCAACACGATAGGTATGGGAGGAACCACCCCACCACCCGACCTTGCCATCCTTGATGTAAACAACCCGGAGTCGGTCTACGTGGACGATCGTATTAATGGAACACTCCTCGTTAAGGATAATATTGAAAAAGGGCGGGCATTCCAAATTAGAATCGAGCATGAAGGCCGGGTTGTCTGGGAAAAAAATAAACTCTTCACACACAATCTTCAGCGCCGGCGTATTCCGTTCGACTTCCCTGTAAAGAAAATTGTGGAAGAACAGATCAAGCAAACAGGCAAGGATTTCACAACCAACAGCCTGCCACTTTCCATGAAAGTCATTATTGATCCACTCGAAGAAGAAGTTCGAAAGGATAATAATGATGCGCCGTTGGTTTTTAAAGCAATTACCCGCAGGCATCGAATGCTTCTGATCGACGGACGCCCCCGTTGGGAAACCCGATACATTCGCAACCTTTTCAACCGCGGAGAGCGATGGGGTGTCAATGCGATCTTTGCCGGTCCATCAACGGACACAGCCTCCATTCCTCGTGGAAATGTAGATGGTCAATTCCCGGCATCCAGGGATGCACTCTACGCATATGACTTGATTCTCTTCGGGGAAACCCCGGTGGGTCTATTGAATGAAAAAGAATTGTCATGGATCAAGGACTTCGTGGAAAAGCGTGGTGGTGGAATCATATTTATAGACGGACCGCGACAAAAACTCAGGCAATTTGTGGAAACTCCAATCATCGATCTAGTTCCTGTGGAATGGGTGGAAAATGCCGAGCTCCGCTTTCCAAAGTGGCTTCAAATCACAGAGAGAGGTGCATCACAAAGTGCCCTTACCCTCATTCCTGAACCTGCTGAAAACGAACGACTCTGGCGCACTCTTCCACAACCCCACTGGGTAGCTCCTGTCAATGCACTCCCCGGCACAGATATACTTTTGGAGGCTGCTGTTGGCGATATCCGGTCCCCTGTCATTGTCAGCAGAAAGTTTGGAGCAGGCAAAGTCTTCTACAGCGGATTTGATGGTTCATGGCGCTGGCGATACGGGGTCGCAGAACGCTATCACCAAAAGTATTGGCACCAAGTGGCAGAGTGGATCATGGAGCGGCCTTTCGCCGTCAGCGATGATCACGTCTCTATTGACGCAGGAGCCACGGTCTACCGCACCGGGGACTCAGCCAATCTCCGAGTTCGACTTCGCGACTCAGAGGGTAAACCCATCACTGAAGCAACTGCTGAGGCACTGATATGGAAAGAAGGACGCATTGTCTCCCGCATCAATTTATCGCCGGATTCCAATGCCGGAGGATTGTTCCGCGGAAAATCTGCGGCCCTCACCGAGGGTCAGCATGAAGTCACCGTTCGCGTCACTGGTTTCACAGAAGATCAAACCCAGGCAAGAACAGAATTTGTGGTCCAATCTCCGGAGACCGGGGAAACCGCCCTATTAGCCTGCAATGAAAAACTTCTACAGGAACTTGCGAAGGAATCCGGAGGACAATACCTCAGAGAGGAACAAGCCGGTCAACTCACAAAAATTCTGGATCCACTCAGTACCGGACGCATCGTTGAATCAGATACAGTATTATGGCAAAGTTACTGGTGGTTTGGGGCCATCATTCTACTATTGAGTGGGGAGTGGTTCCTTCGAAAAAGAGTGGGGATGATGTAAGGAATACTTCTTTCTCTTCAAAATTATGATTATTTACCCAACCAGAGAATTGAAGACCATGACGACAATCTTTCTCCATTAGTATTTTGATGAATAAACGTTAGCCAGAGGCCACCATGAAGAACCATATAGATCCGGTAACCCTCAAAAAACTTGAAGAATTCAGTAATCGCCGAAAACGACTACTCAAGTTTCGAGGCCTATGTGCGTTCATAATTAGCACGGTCAGCATCTTCTCAATTCTGGCAGCCGTTGATACTTACGTATTATTGGCAGACGGCATTCGTAGTTTCCTGACTTTTTCCGGATGGCTAACCGTAGCAGGTATCACATGGGGATTTTCCCTCCGTCATTTGTTTGGAAAACCCTCCCGCCGTGAACTTGCACGCTATATTGAAACCCAGGAACCTGGACTTCGCGAAGATCTTTTGTCCGCAATTGAACTCGGCTCGGAACGCTCCAGCGACAACTTCGACTCCGAGGTCTTCCGCAACCTTCTCCAGAAGGACGTTGCCAACCGTATCAAGACCCTTGATATTGATCGAACCCTCCCCATTGGTCTCATTGCCAAGTGGCTGCGAGGAAGTATCGCATTGGCGATAGTTTTTCTTGGCTTATTTTTCATTCCCGATTTCGGCAAGAATTTCGGAACAGCCATTGGTCGCACAATGTTCGGTGCCAACATCGCAAGAGTATCCGGCATCAATGTAACAATTCTGGCCCCCGACAGTAATAAAATTGTTCCGTTTGGTGAATCCGTCCGTGTCCGAATCTCCCTGACGGGGGAAAAGGACAAGCTTAAAGCAATCAAGAAAGTCATACTTGAATCTGAAAGCACGGATAAGCAACGAAACCGTGCAACCATGAACCTTGACGAGGAAGGGAATTATGTCGCCAGGCTCAATATTGGTGAGTCGGATATGAAATTCCGAATTCAGGCAGGCCCTGCGCAGGATAAATGGTACACGCTGGGTGCCCGGGCAAGACCGGGGGTGAAGGAGTTCTCAATAGCATATAACTATCCTGAGTACACTCAGATGCCAGTTAATTTAATCAAGAACACCAAAGGGGATATCGATGGTCTTGAAGGCTCCATCCTTGGTTACACACTGAAAACCAATCAATCAATTGCGGAGGCGGAACTCCGCCTCGATCTGGCAACTAAACAGGCGAATCACACAATCCCCCTCCAACCCGCAGGTAAAGATCGAACCATTCTGTCCGTACCCGATAATGCATTTCGCTTAATCGCTCCTGGAACATATCGAGTCCACCTTGTTTCCGAGGAAACAGGATTCATCAATAAATACAGCCCAAAGTATGAGATTTCAGTCAATCCTGATCAAGTCCCTCGCATACAGATAATACAGCCTTCCCGTAATCTTCTGTTGCCAGCTGATGAAATCCTTGGCATTTCCGGCGAATGCGACGACGACCTCCCTCTTCAACGTGTCGAACTTCAGGTGCGCGTAAATAATGGCAGATGGGAGCGGGAAGTCCTCTATCCTCCCAATAAAGGTGAGAAACTGGGGAAAAAATTCATCAATATAAGTCACAACCTTGATCTTCTGAAACACACCCTTTCTGCCGGCGATCGAGTTAAACTCAAATTGGTTGCGTTTGACCTCAAAGGGCAGAAATCAGACTCCAACCTGATTGAGTTGTCTATTATATCAAGAGGGTTCGAGGCTTCCAGGATAGAAACCATTGCCGCACAAAACCGTATTTTGATACTTTTGGATGAACTAACAGAGCAAATTAGGCCCATAGCGGACGAGGCAAACAAAACTGCAGAACACCTCAAGAAACTAAAGAACAATGACCCCCAGTCCGTCATTCACTGGGCAGGAATTGCAGACCTTTCCAACCGAATGAGGGAGGAAACATCTCTCATTCTGGAGAAGATAACAAAGATTGCACGTACACTCCCCAAGGGAGCTCCAGCCCTGCAGGCTGAATACATACAAAGAGCCCTTGGTCGAGTTATCGCGGAATATTCACGCCAATCATCTCCTTCACTTGAATCCGCACGGGAAGCCATTGACCCCAATCTACGTAAGCGATACTTGGATGAATCGAAGCATCCCTACAACGTTGCCACGGGTAGTATCTGGTCCATCCGGTCCAAAATGCATAAAATTGCGGCAGCGAATCTCAGTGCAGTGATGACCGAGGATCTCCATACGCTGGCCAAACAACAGCAGGAAATCCTTCCGGAGAAGGAACTTGAGGACACTCCTCTTACATGGAAGCGACTTGCCCGCCGGGAGAAGGCAGCGATTAATCAGGCAAGTGCTATTGAGCGCAGCGTTAAACGATTTGGCCACCTCTTTGAAAACCATCATCAAAAATCTTATCAAAAGCTAACTCAATCCCTCATTGAAAAACGTGAAAATCTGGAGGAAATACTTGGGCTATTTGAATCAGGTGAGAACGCCGACCCACTCAATCTTGCTGCCACCAGTAAAATCCTAAAACCAGCCAATGAGTTTAAGGCAGTTTTGCTCCAGTTTCTTTCACCTTTAGGGCAAGGGCACCGGTCCCATGGCTCATTTGCACTGAATGCACATAGATCCATAGCTCAGGAAACACAGGATGATTTCCACTCAATCTATCGTATTGCCCAATGGGCCCGAGAGCTAAGGAGCAACCAAAAGGCGGCAGAAGAAAACCGCATAAAAGGTAACCCCAAACAAGCAAAGGTGCACACGGAAAAGATTCGTCACCTCCAGCGTCTACTCTCGCAATTCCAATGGCCTACATCCGTAGGAAGATTGGAGTTTCGGGCGGTGGCGACAGAATCCCGTAAGGATTCAGACAATCGCTTTGCAAAGGATGCAGGAATGACAGCCCGTGCCTTGGGCAATCTGGCCAATCGATTTAGCCGGGCCTATTCAACCCAAGGATCAAACCCTGACGCCATAATATTGGAAGTGGAGCAAATCGCCGGGGCATTTCGAAAACTTGAATACATACACATGCTCGTGGACCTACAGAGTCAGACAAAGGAAATTGCGCATCAGGAAAAATGGAAAATGCGACATCCTGCCAGTCTTACCATACGACCAATCCACTGGCGAATTATGCACGCGTCCATGCCACAAATCACCAAAAATTTGCGCGATGCCAGACTCAATGTAGAAGCGGTCAAGATTATGTCGAACCTACCGAGTCGCCCATACACAAAGGATATTTCGACTCAATTGGGCAACCGCTCCCAAAACTTGAAAAATCTGCAATTCAAACCCCAGCGAATGACAGGGGAACTGGAACTCGTAAATAAAGACATTGCCCAGGCACTCCGACTTCTGGCTCCGGAAGCGGAAGAAGCCCGCAAGCTGATTGAGGCTCACACACCTTCAATCGCCGATATGGCAAGAGAACTCGCGGAGAAAGTTAGAAAGCTGGAGGAAAAAACCAAGGCCAATTCCAAGGACGCAGCAGAAACTGCAGACCCCGAGACAAAACGAGCGGATATACAGATGCTACAAGACAAACAGGAGACATTATTGGATGAGTTGGCTGATGTAACAGATGCAATTCGGCAGGATGCCAACACCCAGGATGTCCTTACCGAGGAAGGACGGGAACGTGCCAGGGATGCAGATGATTCAGTTGCAATGCTAAACAAACCCGCAAGTGAAGCAGATGAAAATATTCAACAAGCTGCTGCCGCCCAGCGGACTGATGATCAAGTAAGAGAACTCGACGAAACAGCAGAATCGCAGGATAAACTAGCCAAGGCCCTGGAAAAAATTGCAGATCACTATGATAACCTGGAAAAGAAACCCGAGGCTGTCGCAGAGACTCGACAGGAGTTACGGGCGGCTGAAGAGGAACTGGGTATTGCCCAAAAACTTGAAGAACAGTTCTCCCAGGTGGAACGGCTTGCAGAACTCTCAAAACTAAGTCCGGAACAACTGCTTGCTGCACTGGAAAAGGAACTTGCTGAAAACCGAATGATGCAGAAGGAATTATCTGAAATAGCTCAGGATACCCTTGAAGATGCACAGGAACAACTAGAGGAAGCGGCAGCTCAGGAAACTGAAATCCCAAAGGAATTAATAAAATCCGACAAGGAAACGCAGGATGAAAGTCGCAATCTGGCCAATCAAATCAGGCAGCTTGGCCAAGAGGCGCGAAAGATTGCTCGTGAAGAAATAAGTCAAGCAAATCAGGCGGCACGAAGGGCCCAAGACGCGCCGTCAGCTGACCAACTTGAAATAAATCGAAGGGCACTTGATCAACTGGGACAAAAGGCAGAAAACGTCGCCCGTAGCAATGACCCCCAGAAAGTGGCACAGACTGCCAAGGACCTCATTGAGCCTCTACTTGAAACAGCAAAAAACCTTGAAGAAGCTGCAAATCAGGTGGCCGAATTACAAAGTGTAAACCAAAGCAATGCTCAGCAACGTGCAGATCAGATCGCACAAGAAGCACAAAAGCTAACAGAGCAAGCCAATAAAGCAGTCGAGGAAGCCAATGTTTTAACAGAGCAGGCAAATAAAGCACAGCAGAATGCAATCGAGGCCCAAAAAGCCCTCTTTAATGCAAACAATGAAGTATTCGAAGCAGAGCAGGCCAATGATCTTGCCCAGCAAAAAGCAGCAAACAACCCATCTAGTACTGAGGCAAATCAGGCAGCAAAGGAAGCGAATGCTTCTGCACAAAAAGCCAAACAGGACAGCATAAAAGCACAGCAACAATTCAACAATGCAGTTGCAGAGGTACAGTCTGCACAGCAAGCAGCCAAGCAAAAACAAACCGATGCAGAGTCGCTTAGTAATGAAGCAAACCAAGCCAATCGGGAAGCCAATGCAGCCAAGACACTTGCATCAAATTTCGAGAAAAATCCCGGTAAGGCAAATGCGACTCTAAATGAGTCCAAACAAGCTGAGCAAAAAGCTGATATCGCTTCCGATAAAACTGAAAAACTGGCTGAAAAAGCACGTGAAATTGCAAAATCCCTGATTGAGGCACTTGAAGATGTATCCCCCACGGCGCAAGCACTCGATCAGGCAAGTGAAAAACAGGACAACATCCAGGAAGCGGGCCAAGAAGCGGCTCAGGATGTGGCTCGTGCGGCAAGACATGAGGAAAGGCTTGGAAATCAAGATGCCGCGGAGACTCTTGAGAATATAGCTCAATCAACCGAACAGGCTCTCGATAACCAAGTCGCTCAAGCTGCGCAGGAACTGCAGAACCTAGACGCAGCAAACCAGTTGGGGGAGCTCGCGGAACAAGCTTCAGACATTTCAAAACAGGAAGCCAATCAGGCGCAACAATCCGCTCAACAAGCTGGACAGCAGCAAACGGCTCAGGATATTGGTGAAACAGCAAAGGATGTACAGCAAGCGGCACAGCAGGCACAACAGGCATCCAGCAACGAACAGGCATCCACAGAACAAATTGCACAAGCTGCAGAAAATTTTGCCAAACCCATCGCCGAGGCCGCAGAGGAATTTGCACAGCAAGCACAAGCCTCACAACAGGCTGCAGAACAAGCTGAGCAAAATGCCCAGCAATCACAGCAGGCAGCACAACAGGCGCAACAATCTGCTAAAGAGGCCCAACAGTCAGCTCAAGAGGCTCAACAAGCAGCCCAACAAGCCCAACAAGCAGCCCAACAGGCAACTCAGAACCCTGACAATCAAGCAGCTCAAGACGCAGCCCAACAGGCAGCTCAAGATGCACAGCAATCTGCTCAAGAGGCGCAACAATCTGCCCAAGAGGCTCAGGCGGCACAGCAAACAGCACAAAACCCGGATGGCAATCAGGCCCAGCAGCAGGCAGCCCAACCACAGGCAGTACAATCTCCGGCAAATCAGTCGCCACAACAGGCAGCCCAGCAGGCCAAACAGGCAGCCCAACAAGCCCAACAGGCAGCCCAACAAGCCCAGCAGGCGGCTCAACAGGCTCAACAGGCAGCAACTCAGCAAGCTCAAAAGTCCTCTCAACAAGCTCAGCAATCGGCTCAAGCAGCAGACCAGGCTAGCCAAGCGGCTCAAGAGGCCTCTGATATCGCTCAAGCAGCAGAAGCATTGGCAGACAGTCTTGGGGGCGACAATCCCTCAAGTGAAAGTTTTGACGAACCTTTCCTAGCCGCCAGTGACGCTCTAGGGGAACAAGCACAAGGACTTGAGAACTTTGGTGAGCAAGGGTTCGGTGAAGAACCTTCGCAAGGTCAAGGCGAAGGTCAAGGCGAAGGTCAAGGCGAAGGTCAAGGCGAAGGTCAAGGCGAAGGTCAAGGCGAAGGTCAAGGCGAAGGTCAAGGCGAAGGTCAAGGCGAAGG
>JABJCN010000140.1 GCA_018668635.1 Opitutia bacterium | reverse complement strand
GGGAAGTGACCAATTACCAACAGTGGGTTGCCTTCTTTTGTGCAACTCTGATAACACTCTGTCAGGCGCAGGCTGAAATTGAACGCCCTGATCGCCTGCCGGAGATCACCCCACCCACAGGGAAAAGCATCCAGACATCCATCGACCGGGGTGCAGGATTCCTTAAGCAAATCCAAAATCCCAATGGTTCCTGGGGGTCCGCCCGGCAAACCAAGGGACTCAATATATTTGCCCCGGTTCCCGGCTCCCATCGTGCATTTCAACTGGCGGTAACTTCACTCTCCATTGCAGCGCTCATCGAGACAAAGGGACAGGACCCGAAGTATGTAAAGACAATCCGGGATGCAGAGGATCATCTCATCGATAACCTGCCCAACCTTCGACGTGCCACAAGCATCGCCATCTACAATGTCTGGGCTCATTCCTACGGTATTCAAGCACTTGTGCGTATGCGAGACCGGGCAAAGGAAGATTCAGAGCGAATCGCGCAGATTGACAAAATAATTCGTGGACAGATCGGTATGCTTCAACGTTATGAATCAGTGGACGGGGGGTGGGGTTATTACGACTTCCGCCTGGGCACAAAGCAACCCGCCAGCAGTTCAATCTCCTTTGTCAATGGCACCGCCCTCCTGGCAATGCATGAAGCAAAAACCAGGGGCATAGAATCGCCGGGACGAATGATCAAGAGGGCCTACGCAGCCCTTCAGCGGCAACGCCTCCCTGATCATAGCTACCTTTATGGAGAGTACCTGAAGTGGAAACCGAGGCGTGGTATTAACCGACCAGCCGGCAGTCTGGGGCGCTCCCATTCCTGCAACATTGGCCTTCAAGTCTGGGGCGACGAGACCATTACAGATGAGGTTCACAAGATATGTCTCGATCGCCTCATTGCTCGTAATGGTTGGCTCGACATTGGTCGCAAAAGGCCTGTACCGCATGAATCCTGGTTCGCCATAGCCGGCTACTTTTTCTACTATGGACATTTTTATGCGGCGTTCTGTATTGAGACCCTGCCACAGACAGACCAACCCCTTTATCAGGGGCACCTTGCCAATATTCTGCTGCCACTTCAGGAAAAGGACGGTTCCTGGTGGGACTTCCCTTTCTATGACTACCATCAGCAATACGGCACCGCCATGGCTCTCATGAGCCTGCACCGCTGCAAGTAGAACCGATGAATCGCAGACATATTGCCATTATACTCCTGAGCCTTGGGTTCTTCTTACTTAATGGCTTCTCACCTAACATCCTGCACGCTGCGGGAAAAAAGAAAAAAAAGGGTAAGTCCACGCCCACCCTGGAGCAGGTTTTCCAGCCGAGTCAATTGAAGGAGGATCTAAGAATCCTGCAGGAAATCCTTGAGACATCGCACCCCGGCATGTACCTCTATACTTCAAAAGAAGATTTTAACCAAGGCTTCAATAAAGCCGAGGAAATCCTCGACAATAAGACAACCCGACTTGATTTTTATCGGACGGTCGCACCACTGATGGAAAAGGTACGCTGTGGCCATACCTACTTCGATCTCCCAGACAAACTGGTCAACAACCTCATGGAGGATGGCAAATTGTTTCCTGTCCCCGTCTTCTTCCTTGCCCAGAAAGCGTATGTGGACCAACAGGAAGGCTCCCTGCCCCTTGGTGCGGAAATCACCTCCATTAACGGCGTATCCATGCCGGAGATCCTCAAGCAACTGCTGCCCTATCTTCTCTCCGATGGCTTTAACCAAACCATGAAGTACCGGCAGATCGCAGACGAGTTTGCCCTGCACCATTACCTTCATTTCGGTGAGACGACAAAGTTTCAGGTTACCTATCGTCCAGTCGGAGAGAAGAACGTACTTAAAAAGTTGCTTAATCCCATCCCAGGGAAAGAACTTGAAAAGCTCATTGCAGAACGTCACTCCGACAAGGGCAGGATGCGCAAGTACAAGCTCAAGCTGGTGGAGAAGGAAATTGCCCTGCTGACCGTTGACTCCTTCGACTTCGGGGTGAACCAGAAAAGCCGCCAGCGCTACCGCCAGTTCCTCAAGGATAACTTTGATGCCCTGGAGCAAAATAAAGAAATCAGGAGCCTGGTCCTCGACCTCCGCAGAAATGAGGGCGGATACGTGGGCAATGACTCACGGCTATTCTCCTACTTTGCCCGTCAACCCTTCTGGGATGCGCAGTCCATTGAGGCAATAAGCCAGAAAATCCCTCAACAGGAGCATCTGGCTAAGTTTCAGTTTCCTCGCATGATTGAAAAGCAGTTGGCAAGGGATTTCCGCAAGGACGAAACCGGTCGATATTTCATGATCCCAGATAAGAACCCGGAGATAAAGCCACGCAAAAAGGTTTTTGATGGCAAGATTCATGTCCTTATTAGTGGATGGACCCATTCAGCAGGAGCCGTGCTTGCCAGCCAGTTTCTGAACAATGATAATGTCGTATTCATCGGCGAGGAAACTGGCGGAGGGCATGCAGCCTTCACCGCCGGAAACATGATGCTCTACGATCTGCCAAACACCCGTTGCCAACTCGAGGTCCCCCTCCTGCTCTACCGGAACAATCCCGGCCTCAGGAAATTCTCCAAGGGCAGCGGCGTACAGCCCGATCATCCGGTCACGCAAACCCAGGAGGATTTCATTCGTGGCGTGGACACCATCCTCGAGTTCGCATTGAAGATGGCTGCCCATTCCAAATCCTGATACATCATGATCCATCGATCCCGACAAACCTGCATCTTGATGATGATAGCCGGCATTGCCTTGCACGCCGCCCCACCGGATTTCAAGATTGGCCCAGTGCCCGGGGGACGCCTCAAGGTCTTCAAGAAACAGTTCACCCAGTACACCAATGTATTCGGCATCCACCTGTTCGCTACAAAGGATTCTCCACCCGACAAGTTTCGACACATGGCAATTATCCTCGCCGAGTACCTCGACAATGATGAAGATGGGGAACCGGACAACCCCATGGTCATCAAAACCATGGTCCACAAGGATGCCTTCCTGATGATGACCAAGAATGAACGTGCAATGGCAAGACTGGACCATGATGTCTTCCAGTATAAAGGATTCCATCATGGTGTGGGACAATTTGCAACCGATACCAAGCCCGGCAACGGTGAATTTGATGCGACCCTAGAGGAAGTCCTGCACCTGATTACCAGTATCGGCTATGCCAACACCTACCCAAAGGTATTTGGGGAACATCAAGGCAGTATACTTGCCCAATGTCTCGACCGGGCGCGTGGTGGCCAATTCCAACGTGTGCCCCGCAAGTACCCCAAGGATGCCTGGTTTACCTACGATGACCGAACCTGCGACTACCCCTGCCAATGTACGGAATATATCTACTGGGCCATCACATCCGTTCTCGGTGCCCAAGAGAACCCCCGTCGGCACGAGGTCATTCAACATGAGTGGCGACTCTATAATCGCGAGCTTGTCCGCACCCGCGACCCTCACATCTACAAGTTGATCACCGACCCGGAATATAAGCTTCCCTCCAGGTTGCCCGATGGCAAGTATACACTGGGAAAGTCCAAGTCCTCACTTTTTAAACCCGACCTTGATCTCATCAAGCCAAGACTTAAGGATAGGGATGGACGCCTGTCCTCCACCAACCATCCGGTCAACTCGCCTAAACCTACACACAACTGAAAATGAAATATAATAATCCATCAATCTTCCAACGTCGTGATTTCCTTCAACGCCTGTGCATAGGCACCTCCGCCTTGTGGACCGTACAAGGAGCATTTGCCGAGGCGCTGACCCTTACACCGCACCAGACAGAAGGTCCCCTCTACCCTGATAAACTGCCACTGGATACAGACAACGACCTGCTGATTATTAATGAAGGCATCACCCCGGCTGTAGGAGAAGTAACCCACGTTCAAGGCCGGATACTGGATAAAAGCGGCAGTCCAGTCAGGAATGCCGTTGTTGAGCTCTGGCAGGTGGACAGCCAAGGTGTTTACATTCATTCCCAGACGGCAAGGAGAGGCAACCAGGACAAAAACTTCCAGGGATTCGGACGATTTCTAACGGGTAGTTCCGGGGAATACTATTTCCGAACCGTCAAGCCTCCTGCCTACGGAGGTCGTGCCCGACACATTCATTTTGCAATCCTCCGCAACAACCAGCGGGTCCTGACCACACAGCTTTATGTAAAAGGTGATCCCCTGATCCAAAGGGATGGTCCCATCCGCTCCATCCGGGACCCCAAGCTCCGTGCAATGCTGATCAAGGACTTTGCCCCATTGAAGGGTTCAAAAACAGGGGAATTAATCGTCAACTTTGACATTGTTGTCGGAGTCACACCTGAGGACCCAAAGGAAGATCCCATACGCTTTAGAAACCCCAAATATAAGAAGGGGTAAGCCCGGATGAAATATACTATCCGCTTCCTACTCCTTCTCCTTCCCCTGCTGGCCCACATGGCCATGGCGGAAGTTAGGATGCCCAACCTATTTGGAGACCACATGGTCCTCCAGCGGGACAAAGCCGTTCGTATATGGGGCTGGGCTGATCCCGGCGAATCCGTGGAGGTTTCTTTCGCCGACCAGACCCTGAAGACAAAAGGCTTGGCCGAAGAAGGGAGATGGAGCGTTGAACTAAAGCCATTGGAAAGCAGTTCCAAAGGCAGATCCCTGACCGTCACAGGCAAGACTGGCAAAGTCGTGCTGGAGGATGTGGTTGTGGGGGAAGTATGGGTATGCGGTGGACAAAGCAATATGGAATGGAGCCTTCGTGCTACACGGGATGCTGATGTCGAAATCACCTCGGCGGACAGCACCGGCATCCGCTTCATCCGACTACCCAAAGTGGCACGCCTAAAGCCACAGGACGACTTTCCAATCAAAAGTACGCAAACCCCAGAAGGCAACTGGCGACAGGCAATCCCGGAAGAGGTGGAAAACTGCACGGGGGTCGGCTATTACTTTGCCCGGCGTTTGCATCGCTTCCTGAAGGTGCCCATCGGGCTGATCGATATCTCATGGGGTGGAACCATGGCCCAGCACTGGTGTACAAAGGAAACCCTGCGAAAAATTCCGGAGGTCGATCCTTATTTCGAGAAATTCGAAACTGCGCTGGACGCATGGAACAAGGAAGGTAAGGCTGAAGGGGCCAAGAAACGTTACGAAGCCGATCTAAAGTCCTACAGGGAGGCCCGTGCCCAATGGGAAAAAACCAAGGAGGGGCGGCAACCAAGAGGCCCCAACTCCAATGCCTACACCAACCCGGCCGAAAAGGGTCAACCAGGTGGTATGTTTAATGGGATGGTTGGACCAATATCAAGCTTCAGCATTCGCGGGGTCCTATTCTATCAGGGTGAAAATAATTCTTTCACGGTCGGGTGGAAACCTTTTTATCGTACCTTCCCTTCAGTAATCAAGGACTGGCGCAAGGCATTCAATGAACCAAAACTTCCTTTTGGGATCATCCAGATTGCTGGATGGAGCAACCGCCGGAGCATGGCATATGACATGAACCACCATACAAACCTTGTCAGGGAGATTCAGCACATAACCTGGGAACGCACACCCAATACCGGGCTAATCACCACCTACGACACAAATTCAAACGGCAGTATCCATCCCGGCCGAAAGCAACCCGTGGGTGAACGCTCAGCTCGATGGGCATTATCAGAGGTCTACAGAACTGGGTCTCAAACCGGACGCAAACCTATCGAATGGAGGGGGCCTGTCTACGAATCCTACAAGATTGAGGGAGGAAAGGTTCACATCACCTTCAAGGAAGGCACGGATCGAAGTCTACGGTTGGACCAGGATGTGGATGTTGGCTTTTACATCGCAGGGAAGGATAAGGTTTTTCAGCATGCACAGGCAAGGGTTGACGGCGGCAAGGGCACCGTTGTTGTCTGGAATGAAGACATCAAGGAACCGGTCGCGGTTCGATATGCATTTAGCAATTTACCCATGGGTGGACTTATGAACGGACGTGAAATCCCGGCCTATCCTTTTCGTACCGACAACTGGCCAATCACACCGCACCAGTCCACAGGTTCCTACGAAGTGGACAAGGCATTTCCCAACCAATAAGCTCGAACACTGCACTGATAGGTAAGCAAATTATTTGATTTCAGCAAAATTAATGTCATGCACTAGTGGAACTTAACCAAGTGTACGATTTTCCATCCAAATCTTGACGCTTGGGCAGTGTTTCTGGATTTCTAAATTATAATTAAATGAAAAATTGCAAAATTCTACTGATCCTTCTGTTTGCAGCCAAACTTTTCGGTGCCACCAAGCCAGAGCCCACCAGAGCGGAAGTCTACAAGACTGCAAGCGGTAGCGAATTGAAAATATTTATCTTCGAACCTGATGGACATAAGGCTTCAGAAAAGCGTCCTGCAGTGGTGTTCTTCTTTGGCGGTGGCTGGAACGGTGGCACACCATCACAGTTCTATGCCCATTGCGAGTATCTGGCCTCAAGAGGCATGGTGGCAATGACCGCTGACTACCGGGTCAAATCCCGCCAGAAAACCTCTCCATTTGAGTGTGTAAAGGATGGAAAGTCTGCCATCAGATGGGTACGTAAAAATGCAGGTGAGCTCGGCGTTGATCCAAACAAGGTGGCTGGCGGTGGAGGCTCGGCCGGTGGACATGTCGCTGCGGCAACCGGTAACCTGACTGGACTTGAGGAGGAAGGTGAAAACTTAAAGATCTCATCCAAACCGGATGCCCTACTACTCTTCAACCCTGTCTATGACAACGGCCCTGAGGGATATGGGCACAGCCGTGTCGTGGAAAAGTGGAAGGAGATTTCACCGATGCATAACATCAGCAAGGGAGCCCCTCCAACCATTGTCTTCCTTGGGAGCAAGGACAATCTGATCCCGGTCTCCACTGCAGAAAAATATAAGTCACTAATGAAAGCGGTAGGTGCACGATGTGATAATCATATTTACGAAGGCCAAGGGCATGGGTTCTTTAATTCCGGTAGGTCCAAGTCCCCCAACTACTACTACAAGACCGTTCATGCCATGGACAAGTTCCTAGCCAGCCTAGGTTGGCTGAAAGGTGAACCCACCATACCTGCTGAATGAACCGCTTACGAATTCTGGCATTCGCAACAGGATTAATACTATCTGGAGAATCAAGGGGCGAGTCGCCATTTGGTCCTTTTTCGGATCCTGACTTTCCATTTCACACCTGTACACTCGACTTGAGTAATCTTGGCGAGGGTTTTGCCAAAGGAAACCTGGTTCCACGCGCCATCATTCTAAAACTGGGCAAGGACCACTATGCCTGCTGGGACCCAGATTTGTTGCGCGTTGCAGCGTTCTGGAAAGGAGGGTTTGTTGAGATGGGAGGCATGGCGGCGAACAGTTACCACCCTGAAAACGCAAAGAAAAAGGTGCCCCAAGGCATGGGGAGTCTTCCCAGGATTATTGGGGAACCCATTTTCACAAACGGGATGTTTCCGGGTTGGTCTGCAGGTAAAGATATAAATTTAAATGATCCTCGTACACGGGCCCCGAACCCCATGGAAAAGGGACTGGGGGGACTTCCGTTGTCTCATGGACGTTGGAACGGTATCTATCGCACAGGAAAAAATGTGGTCCTGAGCTACACGGTTGGCGACATGCCCATCCAGGAATCCATTGAATGTGACAATAGGGAATTCACCTCAGGACTCGTACGAAGTTTCCGGCTTTTCAAGAAGGCGAAAAAAACACTTCAATTGTTCGCCTGTGAAGTCCCCGGTGCCTATTCCCACAAGGTGGACCCCAAGACAAATACAGCACTACTATACGACAACAAGCGCAAGGATACAGTCACAGCAGTTGGAGTATTCAGTCCCCGGGAGAAAATAAATCTGCTGGTATATAAAAACCGACATATTATCCTGAACATTCCAAAGGATACCGCACCAACCATGCTAAAGGTCATCACTTGGCGAGGGCGCACGGAACAATTACCGGCATTCTACAAAATGCTACGGACCGGAGTTAATTCCACCAATGCAAAACGTGGCGGTATTCCCCTGTGGTTTGAAGTTGAGCAAACTTCCATTTCAAAACCAAAAGAGAAAGCAGCTTATAGCATAGAGAATATTCCGCTTCCCATACCCAACCGCTGGAAACGCAATATTAGACCTGCGGCCATTACCAAAGTGTCCAAGGGTATCTTTGCAACTGTGACTTTTGATGGAGATGTATGGCTCATTTATGGGTTAATGGAAGACAACACAAACCTTACCTGGAAGCGATACGCTGCAGGATTACACGAACCACTCTCCATTGAAGTCGTTGATGGCAAGATTCATGTTTTCACACGGAACGGAATCATCCGACTCCACGACTTCAACAATGACAAGGAGGCCGACTTCTATGAGAACTTCTGCAACCTGTTTGGCCAGACATCAGAAACCCGGGAGTTCGCAAGTAGCTTTGCCAGGCATCCGGAGGGTGGGTTTATACTAACAAAAGGAGGTCAACAGACTGCCTCCCACGGACGTCATAATAATCATTTACTTCACGTTAGCGCTGATGGCGAAAATGTAACCAAAATCGCATATGGTCTTCGTCAGGGATTTGCCAATACCCATCCCGGTGACGGTCGAATTTACGCTACAGACCAGCAGGGACACTATATTCCATCAACTCCGGTTCACCTGATTACTCCAGAAAGTTTTCTTGGGTTCAAGGAACCCGACCATGATGGTCGGTTTCCCTCCGTACATGAACCACTTTGCTGGGTTCCCCATAAAACAGCTCCATCGGGCACACATGTAATATGGACTGCACAAAAAGGATTGGGTCCGTTAAACGATCGCCTACTGCTCGTTGATTACCATAATCCCGGACTATTACAGGTTTTTCAGGATCTTTCAGGAAAGCAACCCCAGGGTGGGGTCCACCGACTTCCAATCGAATTAGAATCTCCTCCCCTAAAGGCCTGCGTTGATCCGGAGAATGGAGATTTATACCTTTCGGGTCTTCAAATTTTCGGATCCAAGGCCAAGAGAACCGCAGGAATTAGCCGAATACGTCATACAGGAAAACCCTCTTTCCTACCCACTGATGCCCGTATCAATAATAAGGGCCTGGTACTGACCTTTAACCAACCCTTGGACCTAACCAATACAACCAGGGAGCATATCAAGATTCAAAGATGGAATTACAAACGAACGAAAAAGTATGGATCAGGACATTTCCTGCTTGATGGGAAGCCCGGACAGGAATCACTCCCACTGGCCAATGTATTCCTCTCCAATGATGCCAGACGCCTCTTCCTCGCAGTCCCGGAGATGAAACCGGTCCACCAGGTTGAGGTTGCCTTCAAACTACAAGCTCAAAACAAGATGAAGATCGACGACAAGGTCTGGTTTACCGCACACCATTTGCCAAAGTTTGATCCGGTTACAGAGAAATTCAAGCGCATCCCCTTGCGAGAAACCCTCCCGGGTAATGCACAAGGACCAAACCTCCCATCCGACCGAATCTCAAAAGCAGCTGGAGAAAAGTTGTATACGAACATCGGCTGCATCGGTTGCCACACCCTGGATGGCCAACGTGCCGGACGCCCCGGGCCATCCTGGAAAGGAATCTTTGGCACCAAACGCAGGTTAACCAACAACAAGACTGCTGTCGCCGATGAAAACTACCTGCGCGAATCCATTCTAAACCCCGGCTCAAAAATATTGGAAGGGTTCCAAGACAACGAGGTCGCAATGCCGCCATACAAGGGTATTCTCACGGATTCACAGGTCGATTCGCTGGTGCTCTTCATCAAGAGCCTGTAAGTCATTTCAAAAGCTACTGCAAAAACATATACTGACGGGTATTCATGAGGGCGCCGATTATATTGCGATAGCCCTTAATGTAGGGTTTATCGGAGGAGATCTTGCCATTCCCATTATCATTCACCGGGCCGTAGTTGGATAATTCCTCCAGCATCAGGACAGTCTCCTTCTCCGAGGGCGGTCGATTCAGTGTTGAAAGAAAAATCACCTCAATCTTGTCCCTCAATGTAGCCGCTTCAGCAATGCCCTTCATGAGCACGGCACGATCACTGAAAATCTGGTTAAAAAGCGGCCCGTTTAAAAGTGCAAGGACCTGCGTAAGGACCGGGTCCTGATGCCCGTTCTGTACAGATTCTCGGTCAGACTGGCCAAAAAGCCGCAGGAAATGCCCACGAGGAGCCGGGGAAGACAACTCGGAAGCACGGACAAGATTCCCCCCGTAACCTTTCCAACGGGGATCCGAATCCACAAGTGGCGACCCTTTACGATCCTTGAGACTTTTCAGGGACGGGTCTGCCACGGCATAGGCGGAATCCAGATCTTTTTTCAGCCGTTTCTTTGAAACCTCCAGGTCCTTCTTGTAATTTTCGTACAAACCCTTGTTTCCGTTTTTACGGGCGCGCTCCATGCTCCTGACGATCATCTCATTACGCTTCTTGGAGAAATCCTCAAGCTGGACAACGCGATGAGCCAGCCGGTAAATGGTATCGGGCTTACTTTCCATTCGTGCCTTTGCCATGACCTTGGTCTCGTCCTGTTTGCGGGCCACGCGCTCATCAAGGGCCCGCTCATCGGCATCCGGCACGGTCAATGTAAGCATGGAGTCCCAGAGTTGTTCGGCAGAGAGCCTCCGGATCACCGGCCCCTGAAAGTAGTAAGGTTTCTCCGGATCAATGGCTTCACGAGTCATCGATCTATGAAAGGTGCGGGTGTTGTAAAGGATTCGCTGGAATTGTTTGAGATCGTATCCAAGTTGCAGCATTTCCTCCTCCAAGTAACGCATGAGTGGAGGATTGGATATATCCATATCTTCACGTAGATCATCCACTGGCTCAAAAACTCCGCGCCCCATTGTCTTTTTCCATATACGATTGGCAATCACTCGTTTAAAACGTGTGTTTTTGGGAGATATGACCCAGTCAACAAAGGCATCTCTTTTCTCGCCTCCCAACCCGACATTCAACTCCGCTCCAAAAAGTGTCGAAGGTTCAACGATTGAGTTGGGTTTGGCATCCTCATATTGATAGTCACGTGGCAAACGAAGTTCCCGGGGCGTTTCATGTACACCCTGCATCCGAAGAACAGGTTGCATGAAATCCTCAGCCACTTTCTGATAGGCCATGACCTTGGTCGCGTCCTCGCGACGTGTCTTTTCATCAATATACTTTTTAACACCCTGCACATTTCCAGGTCGGAGATTGGTATTCACTCCATAAGTATAGGCCGCCATTGCGTAGAACTGCTTGCGAGTCCAGTCCTCAAATGGATGATTATGGCACTGGGCACATTCGACACGGGTGCCAAGGAATACGCGGGTGGTAAGAGCCATGTTGTCCAGCGGCATACCCCGGTCACGGGTATAATAGCCAACCGAACCGTTCTCCCAGGCATAACCGCGGGCACCCAGCAGTTCTTTAACCATGAGGTCATAGGGCTTGTTCTGGCGAAGAGATTCCTTAATCCAAAGCAAATAGGCGGGACCATCTCCAGCCATGCGACTCTTGGCCCTAAGAATATCTGCCCAATAGTTGAAATTGTGACTCACATAGCCCTCTGACTGAAGAAGCTTGTCGATGAGAACTCGGCGTTTTCCGGGAGATTCAGACTCAAGGAAAAGAATGGTTTCCGATGCAGTGGGAACCCGACCTACCACTTCAAGATAAATACGACGAAGAAATTGCTCATCAGTGGCAGGAGGGTTGGGGTTAAGTCCATTGATTCTAAGCTTACTTTCGACAAGCCTGTCAATATGTTGAGCAGCATTAACAATATAGCGAAGATTCCTCGCCTTCATGGTCTTGGACTGTACACCCTGTTTCCGGATGAAATTCTGGTCGTGATCTGTGAGCAAGAGACTGTTAACCCAAATAGCCTGAGCATCCTCCTTCAAAAGTTTAACGTAATTCCCCTGAACAAGTAAAAGCTTGGCCTCCAAAGTCTTTCCGTTCTTGGCGGTAAAGGTACGGGCAGATAAACCCGGCAAAAAACTCAGGCAGACAAAAATGATCCCGGAAACAATATATGGGAGGATATCAGACTTTGGCTTCATATATCACCACTCAACAGTACGTAAGCATACCATTTAAAGCGCCTGATGCAAGTGAAGAAGAAAGTTTTCCTAATTTTTGATTGTTTTAACCAAAGGAAATACTCCGGTAACTCAGATTACCCACACATTTATAGAATTCATTGAAGGATGACCTTCAAATTCAGACCGAACCTACATATGTCTTCCAATCCAGATGCATTCTAGCGTCTTATGCCAGGACGTCTAGTAGTTCCCCATTTCTTCTTCAAGGGGTCTATTCCCGACTGAACCGCTTTTCTCTCTGGAGGGTGGACAGACCGTTCATTATCCGCAGCTTTTTTAGTATTGGAAGGTAATTCAATCCTGGGAGTGGGCGTTGGACGGGAAGGTTTACGAATTCTTAATCGAGAGGGTGACTTGAGCTTTTCTTGTCGATCAGATGCTTTTTGGTCTGCGTCCTGTTGATCGAGTTCCTTTAGCAATGTTTCAGCTTCAGAGAGAACGTCAGCATTATCAGATAAAAGTTTGTCAATTCCCTTCAATCGTTCGTTAAGAGTCTCCTCCTCCTTCCTCATTGCCTGAGTAAAATCTTCCACCTGCCTAAGGACCGATAAACTCGCACCAGATGGGATATGTACATTTGGCCTATCCCCGGGTACATTAGCTTCGATTTCTTGAGGCTTTTGGGGGGTAGAATTTGTTTCAGTCTTTATAACAGGCGATTGAAGGTCTGGATTCTTTTTTTGTTCCGTTAGGGTATCAACAATAATCACCCTGGATATCGCGCTGCCTTCTAACGTTGATGATTTGACCTTGGGTTTATCCCGCTGCGGAACCGTAAGGTTTTCCTTTGCAGGCGTAATCTGCTCAATCGGTTTGGGGGTTACAAATTTACGGGGTCCCTCTGTAATTAACGGTTTCACTTTGGGCTTATTCCGCTGGGGAACCTTGAGACTGCCCTTTGAAGGGGTAACCTGTTCAATCGGTTTGGGGGTTACGAATTTCCGGGGTTCCTCTGTAATTAACGGCTTTGGGACTTCCTCAGGATTGCTTTTTGCGACAGATATAGATTTTGTCTCCAAGGAATTGCCTGACCTCAATGATCTTGATGATGGAATTCGGCGAAAAGGGTTCCCAAAACGTCGGGGCTTCTGGATTTTCGGGGAAGATTTCATCACCTCCTTGAGAACTTCAGCATGAACTGGTTTTGCTAAATTTTCTTCAATGGGAGCCGGACGGGAAGGAGGATTCCACTCGATAACAGAAGCTTTTTTTTCAGGGTGATTGGTTTCGTTATCCTTCGGACCAAAATCCCATACCTTTGTGGATTTTCGTTCTGGTTTCTTAATCTTCTTGGTCAACGAGGAAGGTATTGCAGTCTTGGAGACTTGCCCACTGGGAAGCCTGTAGTCTCCGTCCCGTGTACGCTCAGAAATTCGTCTGGATGCACTTCGTTGTTGAATCGGTATGGAACGGTGTGGTTTTTTGGGGGTGTTAATCTTACGTGGCTTGGGAATTGCAGTTGTAATCGCAACATTAGATAGCTGTGAGGCAGTTGTTGGTGAAGTTTTAACCTGACTATCAGCAACCCGTGATTCCTCCAAACTGGAAGGAGAAGGTGACCAGGTGGCAACTGTCGGATAATTAAGGGGAATGGGGGGAACACGAACCATTATGGGTTGATCTGCATTCTTCTTCCATGGATCCGGTTTTGGAGGAGGACTGGCACGTTCAACAACCTTTGTGTATTGGCGATTTCGGCCAAACCAACGCAAAGGGTTTATTTTAGACGCAAAACTTTTGCCTGGCTTTTCACCGGGATCCAATTTCCGGACTATCGATTTCTCAAGAGCAGTTACCTCGGATTTGCTGGTTGTGACAGACTTGATCTTCCTCACCGATTTGGATTGTTGATTTCCTGCATTAACCAAGGCCTTCCTGGCCTCAGGTTGGATTCGTTGCAGTTTTTCAAGAACCAACTGCTTCTTGGGTTGCGTCGCACTTTGCCTTGCCGAATTCAATGCTGATTCCACATCCCCGAGAATGGAAAGGAACTCCTGACGATTGCCATCCGTGCGAACCCGCAGGGCATTTTTCTTGGCGGAATAGATGGATTCCTGTACATCCGAATAACGTGGACGCTTGAATGAATCCTGACCGTAAAATACCGTCGGCAAGGTAAATGAAAAAAATAAAGCAAAAACTAAAAAGCTAATACAAAGCCAAGCTGGGGGCTTGAAAACATAATAAGACATGGAGAGGGGAATGTGAAATCTTGATAGCAACTAAATTAGGCAATAGGCAACCCTTTTATTTTCGAATTTTAAAGGAAACTGATTTCTTGATTTTTTGATTTTTAAGTTTCTAGTCCTAATATTTACGATAAACATAGAGGTCTATGAGTTAATGAAAGGAATCAATTTAAAGAATTTCTGCACTTGCCTAAGCATCATTTTGTTGGCGAGTTGCAAAAAAGAAAGCCCAAGGGAACTGGAAACTTTAGGGGCGCGATTGGACATGGACGTTTTGGGGGATTTGCAGGCAATCCAGTTTACCGATAAGAAATCAGTCCCCAAGCAAATCCTCAATCTTCCGCCCGAAATAAGAAGGTTGGATGTCCACGGAACACCCGTATCTGGATTACATATAAAACACTGGGAAAACCTGACAGAACTTGAGGAGATAAACCTGACAGGGACCAAGGTAAAGGATGCGGACCTTGTGATTTTGCAGCAATTTCAACAACTAAAGTCTATCCACCTTGGAAACAATTCGATCCGAGGTCCGGGTCTAAGCAACCTTCAAGGCATCCAGCACCTAAAGGCTCTCCATCTGCAAAACAATAAACTGGGCATAGGTAACACCCAACATCTATCAAGCCTAATGCGCCTCCGCACTCTGGATCTGACCAATACTGGAATCCAGGATGATGATCTTAAAACCATCTCAAACCTCAAGAACCTGGAATGGCTCTGGCTTTCCGGCAATCGTATCACGGACAAAGGGCTAAATCACATCTCCAAGTTAACAAAGTTGAAGGGACTGTACCTAAATCATACACTGATTACCTTCAAGGGCTTTCCTGAACTTAAAACACTGGGAAGCCTTAAAACACTCTGGATCGTCAATCGCAAGGTTAACCACACTCATCTGGGTTATCTTAAAAGCCAACTACCTCAGGATTGCTTCGTAAATGTAAGACAACCTGCACACAACCCATGAGGGAGGAAATTCAAGTTCACCAAGCAGATGTCGGGGATCTTCCCGGAATTCAAAAGCTTGCCCATGAAACCTGGTACAAATGCTACCCGGGGATCATCCCTGTCGAACAAATTGACTATATGCTCCAAAGAGGCTATGGACTCAAAACACTAAAAAGCGAGATCACAGAAGGAAAAATTCAATTTGAACAAATTCTGGTCGATGGAAAACCAATTGGATTCGCCTCCCATGGTCCAACAGACAAGCTCAAGGAAATCAAAATCCACAAGCTCTACATCCATCCGCATCACCAGCGACAAGGCCACGGTGGTTGCCTTATTGATCATATTGCAAAAAAGCGCAGTACCGAAGGTATGGAGACGCTTGTTCTAGCGGTAAACAAACGAAATACGCCAGCCATCAACTCCTACATAAAAAACGGCTTTCGCCAACGCAAGGCCGTGATTATCGACATCGGCGGTGGCTACGTCATGGATGATTACATAATGGAGAAAAGCCTGTAACAGGTCAAAAATCAATCAACCTTTTGCTCCACCTGAACCCTTAAAAACTGCTTTCCCGAAGAATTTTCAATTGAGGTATCCACTGTTGCACGAACCCGTTCATAACGACTGGCGGCAAAACTTTTATTATCTGGCAGTTGAGCTTGTGAAACCCCCTGTAACGCACCATGGATAGTCACCCCTGTCGTCGACCACGATGAAGAAAGTTTCTCCGTGAGTTGAGCAGTATAGGTTATCGATTGGTCAAAAGTAGATTTCAGCCGGACATAGGTAATTTGAAGTTTCCCATCAATGGACAGCTCCAGCGTGGGTAGAATATCTCGGTCAGACGACAACGGATTGCCTCCCAATGCATACTCAATAAGGTTTGGCATACCATCGAGGTCCGGATCGGCCTCTGGCAAACGATCAACCTCGGGACGATCTGAAAGGGCGGTCTCCGTGAACCAACTGGTCCAGGGAGTGGCGACCGCAGCAACAATAACCTTGCGGGTGACCTGCACGGCCGGGTTCCCTGCGAAGTCTGAAACATCATAAGTGATTGTATATTCACCGGGGGTGCTTGTGTCCACTGCATCGACTGTGCCCCGGTCATCCACGAAAGGAGTCAGATTTCCGTCCTTCTCATCCGAGGCAATGGCCCCTTCATCAACATATTCTTCATCAACATTTATCGTGACCTCGGTATCACCAACAAGGGTAATGACTGGAGGAGTGGTGTCACTCGAGAACACAACGGTGCGCTCCCGGGTAGTCACATTTCCTGAAAAATCGGCAGTCTGGTACAAAACAGTATGTCGCGTATCCTCTACAGGTTGATCCAGAGCAACAACTTCGGCTTCAGTAAGAGCTCTATCATAGATTCGTACATCATCTATGGCACCCTTGAATTGAAAAGTAGCAGCCGATTCCGTGGCACCGGCACCGATGCGAAGAGGTTGAGCAGAATTAGGTACATAGCCTCCATCCTGTGAAGCGGTCAGGACACCGTCCGAATAGAGGGAAAGCTTACCAGAACCATAGGTGACAACAAGATGCTCCCAGGTATCTGCAACTGCTGCCATGCCAGCAACCTGATGCCATCCGATTGCTTGCCCCGTCCAACCAGACCAGTTGTTGTCCGGGTCCTTGTAAAGAATGAAACCCTTTTGCGGGGAGTCATCCCTGGAAGTGATGGGACTGCCATGAATAGCATCAAGGACAGTTGGCTTTACCCAGAGGGAAAATGAGAACTCCACTGGATTCAAATCAGGACTGAAAGGTACTTCAATGTAGTTGCTGCCATCAAACAGCAGGGCGGAATCCGCCTGTCCCAGACGATCCTCAACAGGAGTCGCTTCATTATGGATTACACCATCATGTTCTTTAGCGGAAGCATCAACGGCATCACCATCAAGTTCCCAATGGGCAACCAGAGAATTAAGAGGAGAATTACCGGTAAAAAGTTTGGATATCTCAGTCCCGGAAAGCTCCCTGTTGTAGATTGCAAGATTATCAATAAGACCGTGCCAGTTGTTGGTTTTGCCAATTCCGGAACCTAAAATGAAGGTATCTGCCTGCAACCATGGAGCAAACCTGCCGGTATCAGTATGCCAAAGTTGACCATTCAGGTATATTTTCTGCTCGCCAGTCTCTCGGTTGATGGTGAATACCCAGTACACCCAGTTATCCTTGTATTGGCCAACCTGGGCAACTTTGTTGATCCGATTTCCAGCTGCATCCCAGTATACCTGACCATCACTCCAAGGGTGATGAATATTAAAGACCCTCGTGGCACCGTTGGCAGACTCAAGCACACTGGTATTTCGGGGTAAAAATGAACCACCCTTCGACCAAAATGCAAATGTCGCCTGCATATCCTCCGCCTTCGGGTGGGCGGCAACGGGCAGTTCAATGTAATCATTGACGCCATCAAATGACAGTGCATTACCCTCCTTCCCTGCAACAAAGTACTTGCCCTTGAACTGGTTCAAAACACCAATATGACCGCGGGCTGAATCCCTGATTTCTAAACCGGATGTCTCGTCAAAAGTCCAGTATGCAAGGAGTCCGTGCAAGGGAAGGGTCATTGAGGAAAGTACCTTCATATCTCCATCCAATAAATCTTTTGCTGTGGCACCGGGGTCCTCAAAAGTTCCACCAATGGGAACTCCTATCGTCTCGGCACCTTCAAAAGTGATATCCGGTGGTGTGGTATCCTGAACCATGATAACCCTCTTAAGGGTGGGAGCCGCCCGCCCGACATCATCCACGTATCCGTAAGTAAGCACATATTGACCCAACCGGGAAGAATCAACGACCCCTGTTACAGCCAGTTTGGACAGATTAAGTGCATTACCATCCTGATCCGCAACAGTAGCACCAGGATCGGTGAATTCCGAGCCATACTCAATTGAGAAATCAACATCGCCATCCCCATTGGGTAACAAGGTTATATCGGGAATCAACGGATCATTGACAACCTCAACAGTGCGTGTGACCTGACTTAAATTGCCAAGGGTGTCGGAGGCCCCATAACGAATAACATTTGTCCCCTCGACTGACATATCCAGAGCAGCAAACCGGAATGTACCCCCACCATTCAGACTGTATTTTGTATGGAGGTGTTCTTGGACAAGCATCCTCTCCACCGGTTCAAGCACACGATTAAACAGAAGGAGTTCTGACACCTCACACCTGGAAGTTTGTACAGCGTCATTATACCCGCCAAGCTGTATGACGGCAGGCTTGTAGTTGGTATTGTTGGCGGCATTGGAATCAACGGCAAGATGAAGGCCATCCGCCCAGAAATTTGCACGATCCTCATTATCAATGGTTCCAACATGGGTGTGCCAATCTGTATTACTCGATCCCTTGTCATAGATCCAACCCTCTGCATAGAAACGCTGGGTGAGATTCGCATGGAAACCAAAGAGCCAATTCCGGTTACGGGAGGAGATTACACGTTCACTGTCCCCACCAGAATAGCGGGCAACTGAAAAAATGGAGTAAGCCGTGAGGTCGGGTTGAAAATTCTTGGTTGTCCATATCAGATCATTCCCGTCAAAGCGTACAACCGGTTCTCCATTGAGACCTGCGGCAATCCAAGTCGGGTCACCCAATCGCTGATCTGCATGGTTTTCAGCCCCGGATCCATCCTCCCAGGGAATCCCGATAGCCTCGCCATCCTGCAGTTTGCCCTTGAATGAACCAGCATCCAGATGCAACACCAACCCCTGGGGAAAAGCCATCGAGGAAACAACCTGGACCTCGCCATTGAGATTGTCGAGAGCAGTAGCACCGGGATCATTGAACGGTTTACCCATGGGGAGAGACAGGTTGCCACCATCAACAAGAGTGATGACCGGGGCGGAAGTATCCACAATTGTCACCTTGCGAATCATTGGAACCGCTGGTTTATCAGCGGCATTTCTGTAGCGATAGATCAGTTCATATTCTCCAAGTTTGGTATGGTCAACCGCACCATCGATCTCAGGTACGGCACCTTCGATCACCTCGCCAGCCGAATTGGTGACGGTAACACCGGGATCGGCGAAGGGGGAACCAGCCTCGGATAATACCTCCACCCCACCAAGCAGAGACAACAGGGGCGCATCAGGATCTTCCTCAACCACTATAGTCCTCTCAGCATGGCTTCGGTTACCTTGGGCATCGATGGCGAAATAGCGCACAGTGTATGTCCCGGGAAATTCAGTCATGAGGGGTTTCCCGCTATTCATGATGACCTTGACGCCTGCATCATCCAGCGCGGTTGAAAAGACAGCTATTTCATCAAGCGTGGAGGCAAAACGCTGTCCGGGATAGGCGCCAACCTGCCAGATTTGGGTGTCACTTATACCGGTAGACTTACCAACATGCCTGCCATCAATATAAAAATGTGTCTCCCCTTCCTTGCCAACTGCCGCAATATGATGCCACCCTTGGTAGTCCTCGGTCTTCATCATGAAACCGCTCCCCAAGTAGTCCCCTCGCCCATTGAGAAAAGTTCCAAGTTCATCACCGGCATTGCCCACAATGATCTGATGATCTGATGTAAACCCATGGAATAAAGTCCGCCACTGTCCCACAGGATAAAGTTCCCGGAACCAGGAAGTCACCGTCCACTCCGCACCCAACTGGATACCGGAGTCTCCAATCTCCATGCGCGCATTGCCATGAGCCCGTGGAATGGCAAGACCACCACCGTATTTACCAGCGATGGTCCAACCTGCACCGGCGATCATTTTGCCCGGGTATTCATTCTCGTTCCGGGTATCCTCAAAGCCTGGGTATTCCCGGTCGTCAAAGGAATAGTAGGCCACCAATCCATCGGGGATACCCAGGGAGTCTGTGACCTCAACCTGGGCATCAAGATTGTCAGTGGCTACTGCACCGGGATCGCTATAAACCTGACCGGCCTTCATCCTGACCAAATCCGTGCCACCAAAGTCCGGGTGTGCGACCAGGGCAAGGGAGGGAGGAGTGGTATCAACCACGGTAACCTTCCGGGATACTGCATCCGCATCATTACCCTCTGCATCCGTGAATGCGTAGGTCAGGCTATATTCACCAAGCTTGTTGCCATCCACGTCACCCGTTCCCAATATTGCATCCTTAAGCAGGGTTCCATCCTGTGAAGTTGCCTTTGCCCCCGGGTCGATGAATGCAGACCCTGCCTCATGAATAACTTCAGGAAGACCATGCAAGGCAATAAAAGGTATGGACAGGTCCTCGGCCACGATGATGGTGCGCACCGCTTCTGATGTATTCCGGTTCGAGTCTGAAGCAGAATACGTCACAAGGAAGGTACCCGGCACGGAAGTGTCCAAAAGAGACATACCGACCATCAGTTTTTGGATTTCAGGTACGGCAACCACCCGGTTATAGATGGCAAGGTTGTCAATCATCCCGTGCCAATAGTTGGTCTTGGCAAGCGATGCACCGACATGGAAAAGTGTCGCCTGGGCCCAGGCGGCCTTTTTGTTCGTACCCTGATGCCAAGACACACCATTCTTATAAATTTCCTGCACACCTGAAGTTCGATTGATGGTGAACGTCCAATGTACCCATTCACCCTTGAATTCAGCAGCTGTCGCCGCCTTGTTGATTCGGTTCCCAGCAGCATCCCAGTATATTTGGCTATTTCTCCATGGATGATGAATGTTGAAAACCCGGCCGCCGGCCCCGGACTCAATAACACTTGAGTTACGGGGAAGCTTGGTTCCCCCATTGGACCAGAAAGCAAAGCTTGCCTGTGTATCCGTGCCTTTCGGGTGTGAAGAAACAGGTAAAACCAAATAATCATTGGCCCCGTCAAAAGACAGGGCGTTACCGTCTTTACCGGCAACCCACTGGTTCCCATCAAAATTGTTCAATGTGCCAACCTGTCCCCGGTATGAATCAAGAGTGGCAACACCTGCATCCTCATCAAATTGCCAGTATCCCAGCAGTCCATCTGACGGTATGTTTAATGAGGAAAAAACACTTAGATCCCCATCCAGATTATCCGTGGAAATGGCTCCAGGGTCCTCGAAGGCATCGCCAACCTGAAGGCGTATTGTTGATTCACCGGCCAAGGTGATGGCTGGAGGTACCGTATCCACAACTGTTACGTACCGAGCCCGCTCGACCGCCTTGTTACCCCCGGCATCCGTATAATTATAATGGATTGGGTAGAAGGAGAGTTTCATGTGGTCGACCTCTCCACTCACTTCCACAAGCGAGGCATCAAGGGAATCCCCCACGCCCGTAGCCAAGGTGAATCCCGGATCAACAAATGGTGTGCCCGCCTGATGACTGAGAATGGAATCGCCGGCCAGGGTGATTATGGGCGTGGCAGGGTTCATCTTCACGATGACCTTGCGGGTCTTGATCGTGGTGTTGCCCGTCTGGTCCGTAGACCCGTAGGTGACCATGTACTCCCCTTCCTTCTGGGTGTTCACTGGTGAAATACCCACCTCGCTGGACAATCCGTACTTGCCAAGCAGATAAGCCTCCACGGCCCGACGCTCGCCATCGGTCAGCAATCGTTCGTAGGCAATCACCTCTGCAACATCCCCTATGGATGCTTCACTGTTGTCGGAATAGTAGCCTCCCATCTGGAAGTAGCCAACATACCCCCTTTGGCGTAAAGGGTAATCTGTAACATCCACACCATTTGAAAAAAGCCGGGCATCAGCCATGACTTTCCCGTTATTGGTTACCGTATAGAGGTGCGGGTTTGCAGTTGCCAAATTCTTTTGGTCGGTGGCCCACCCGGAAGTGTGGAACACATCCTCGTATCCATTCCAATACCCCATCAGCCAATTCTGGTTCTTGGAAGTGAGCAGACGGTAGTTCTGGGTGCCCTCCATTCGCGAGACAGTCAAGATGGTATAGCGGTTGTCGATCGCACGGGTGACAGCAATACTGTCGTTGCCATCGAAGTGAACCACGGGGTGACCGTTGATGCCATTAGCAATGTAAATGGGAATACCCGTGACATCGTCTGCGTTATTGGCAGCTGGAGATTTATCGTACCACACGGGAACAGGGTCACCCGTCTGTTTCCCGACAATGGTGGAAGCATCCAGGTGAAAGACGAGACGATCCTGCGGAACTGCCTCGGAACTGCTGACCGGAATATCACCGTCGAGGGTGTCACTGGAAGTCGCCCCGGGGTCCGTGAAGTCTGAGCCAAGCCAGACAATCATCTCGGCATCTCCGGCGAGGGTCAACCCGGGAGCAGTTGAATCAACAACCCGGACAGTACGCT
>JABJCN010000108.1 GCA_018668635.1 Opitutia bacterium | reverse complement strand
TTCGGCATGTGTGAGCAAAAACCTTCTAAACATGAAACGTATTATACCTTTCCTTTTATTCCTTTTCGCCTCTGTAACTGCATTTGCAGCAGATAACCGTTGCTATGAGTTGCGGATTTACACTGCCAATGAAGGCAAGCTGGATGCCCTGAATGCACGCTTTAAGGACCACACCTGCAAGCTCTTCGAGAAACACGGGCTCACCAACGTGGGTTACTGGGTGCCGTTTGATAAAACCGACAGCCGTCTTGTTTACGTGATCAGTTCACCCAACCGCGCTGCACACACAAAGTCGTGGAAGGCGTTTCTCAATGATCCGAATTGGAAAAAGGCTTATAAGGCCTCAACCAAAGAGGGTGCGTTGGTGGCCAAGATCGATAGTACTTTTATGAGTGCGACGGATTATTCGCCCACCGTAGAATCCGTTATAACCAAGGATATTCGTGTGTTTGAGCTACGCACCTACACCACGGCCCCTGATCGGTTAAAGAATCTTCATGCCCGTTTCCGGGACCATACCTGCGGGATATTTGAAAAACATGGCATGACCAATGTGGCCTACTGGACGCCGATGGATGAGAAGAAGGGTAAATCCAATACGCTCATCTACTTCATTTCCCACTTCGGCAAGGCTCAGGCCAAAAAGAACTGGAAAGGGTTCATCGGGGACCCTGCGTGGAAAAAGGCCCAGGCGGCTTCAGAGAAAGATGGCAGGATTCTTGCCAAGGCCCCGCACAAGGTTTTCCTCAATCCCGTTGATTATTCACCGATAAAGTGATCGGGCGGACAAGTTGAAGTTGAAATGTAGGCCTTGCTGCCTGCTAAGATACTTCGCCGGTTCAAGCCCTGTTGCATTTGTCACCAACAGACGAAGGTCTTGAGGTGCCTTTCCATCGAGACAAGATCAACAACTGCCACCAGAAAAATTACTCTACCATCCATCAACCACTATCTCTCTATGAAAAACTGTTTCATTCCTCTCCTTCTTGGCGCTTTGTTGCCCTTTTTCCTGCAGGGTACGGACAAGAAACGCCCGAACCTACTTTTCATAATAGCTGACGATCAGTCACCATTTGACTTCAAGGCCTACAATCCCGGTTCCGAACTCGATGCTCCCGTCCTTGGAGCACTGGGATCCGGCGGTATGATCTTTGACCAGGCCTACCACATGGGATCGATGTCGGGTGCCGTTTGTTCACCTTCACGAAGGATGATCATGAGCGGGCGAACCGTCTGGCATCTCAAGGATCCCGGCAGCAGGAACAAGCCCAAGAAAAAGAACAAGGGCGACAAGGGGAAGGCAAACAAACAAAAGCCATCCCCGCCGCCCTCAGCAGGTATTCTGCAGAATACCCTGCCTGCCGTTTTCAATCGTGCAGGGTATGACACGATGCGCACCTGCAAGAATGGCAACAGTTACTCGGCGGCCAACGCCCTTTTTACAGTGCGATATGATGCAACAAAGCGTGGAGGCACTGCGGAGAGCGGCAGTGCCTGGCATGGGGAGCAGGTTTTGAATTACCTGAATGAACGGGAAAAGACGAATGAAAAGGATCCCTTCCTCATCTACTTCGGATTTTCCCATCCCCATGACGTGCGTGACGGTACCCCCGAACTACTGGACAAGTATGGTGCGGTGAATCATCGGGATAAGAAGACCCTCCCGCCGGCCAACCCGAAGGCTCCCAGGTTGCCGGTCAACTGGTTGCCCAAACATCCGTTTCATCATGGTCATCCCGGCTTGCGCGACGAGGTTTCAGTCGGTGGCGTCTGGGGACGTCGCGACGAGTTGACCATTCGCAACGAGATCGGCCGCCAGTTCGCCTGTGGAGAGAATATTGACATCCAGGTTGGTCGGGTTCTCAGGAAGCTTGAGGCCATGGGTGAGCTTGATAATACCTATGTCTTTTATACCGCCGATCATGGCATGGCCATCGGTCGTCACGGTCTACAGGGCAAGCAGAACCTCTACGAGCATACCTGGCGTGTGCCTCTATTTGTAAAGGGCCCCGGCATCAAGCCCGGGACGCGCGTCAAGGGCAACGTTTACCTTCTTGATACCCTGGCAACCCTGTGTGACCTCGCAGGAATCAAGGTGCCGGCGACCTGCGAGGGTATCAGCTTCAAGCCTGTCCTTATGGGAAAGAAGGAGACCATACGGGATGTACTTTATGGTGTTTACTGTGGCGGCACCAAGCCGGGGATGAGATGTGTTCGAAAGGGTGACTGGAAATTGATCAAGTATGATGTGATGGATGGCAAGGTTCGCGAGACACAACTTTTCAACCTTAAGGAGAATCCACATGAGTACATCAGGCAAAACCATGAACCCAGGGTGACGGCCATTTCCGGAACCAAGCCAGGGTCCAGCCAGCTCAACCTGGCTACCGATGCCCGGTACGCCACGAAGCTGAAGGAAATGGAGGCCCTGTTGCTATCGGAGATGAAACGGCTCGAGGATCCATATCGTCTTTGGGACCAGGAAGCCAGGTAGAATGAAGGAGGGAAGGACCATGCAGGCGTTTCCCGGTCTTTATTTGGTTTTCCTGCCGTTGCTCTTCTCCTGCTCCGGGGAGGTTGCCCCCACTACATCTACACAGTTGAAGCCGGTCGAGGTCCCGGTTTTCAAGAAGCAGAATGTATCCTCAAGCAGGCGTTCGAAAGCAGTCGTTACCAGGGTTGCCCCCATGCTGGTTAAAGATTTGCAGGCTCAATCCCTTTCCTATGGTTCACCGGTCTTCATCCGTATATTCAAGGAGGAGAGGGAACTGGAGGTTTGGCTGAGGGCACGAGACCGGTTTCAATTATTCCGAACCTATTCAATTGCTGCAATGTCCGGTAAACTTGGTCCGAAGCTCCAGGAGGGTGATGGACAGGCACCTGAGGGTTTTTACTTTGTTCCCCCCTCCCATATGAACCCCAAAAGTCGGTTTCATCTTTCCTTTAACCTGGGATACCCGAATACCTATGATCGTGCCCATGGCAGGACAGGCAGTGCATTAATGGTTCATGGCGGGCAGGCATCCGTTGGCTGTTTCGCCATGACGGATCCAAAGGTGGAGGAAATATATACCCTGGCTGAGGCGGCGCTTCGTAATGGACAGCGTTTTTTTAGGGTTCATTCCTTTCCGTTCCGGATGACCAATGGAAACATGGCAAGGCATGCTGATTCCCGGTGGAAACCTTTCTGGACAAATCTCAAGGAAGGGTATGACTTTTTCGAGGACTCAGGGTTGCCTCCGGACGTAGTTGTGAGCAACAAAAGATACTCATTTAAGGATTCTGTTTATTGATGAAAAATTTCCACTTTTATATTGGTTGGCTTATTTTACTGTTTGCTGCCTGTGTTTCCGGTGCGGAATCTCCTGCAGGAGGAAATTATCTTTTCCGCTTTGGCGCCGTAGCTGATTGCCAGTACTGCAACGCCACGAGCAAGGTGAGGAAATACAGCCAGTCACCCGCTAAGCTTACGGACTGTGTTGAGCACTACAACAAGCTCGACCTTGCCTTTGTTGTTCACCTGGGCGATTTCATCGACCGCGACTTCTCCAGCTTCGACAAGGTCGTCCCGATCTATAATCGCTTGAAGGCCCCGCACTATCACGTGCTCGGTAACCACGACTTCTCGGTGGTGGACGACAAGAAGGCCTTGGTGCCCGCCAAACTGGGTTTGACGGATCGTTACTACGATTTTGTCCGCAAGGGTTGGCGCTTCATTGCAATCGACGGCAATGACGTCAGT
>JABJCN010000172.1 GCA_018668635.1 Opitutia bacterium | reverse complement strand
GAATGATTGATTAATATAAAACCTGTGTCTCAAAAATCTTGCACTTTTGAGCTTTGGTTACTACGTTTGTATTTATCATGTCGAGTCTATCCGCCATGCTCATCTTGTTGTGCATCTTTCTTGGTTCCTGCAGTAAATCCGATGAGCTTTCACAGCTTAAAAAAGCCGCGAACCAAGGGGATACATCGGCCCAAGCCAGCCTTGCATGGAAGTATCTGAAGGGCCATGGTGTTCAACAGGATGACAAGAAAGCTGTCGAGTGGTACACAAAAGCCGCGGAACAAGGAGATGTACGTGCACAGAACAATCTTGGCGAGCTCTACACCAAGGGCGATGGTGTTTCCCGGGACGATAAGGAGGCACTGAAATGGTACACCCATGCAGCAAGGCAGGGGTATGCCTTCTCGCAGTCAACTCTCGCTACAATGTATCACAAGGGTGAAGGTGTCCCGCAGGATAGCATTCACGCCCATGCCTGGTATCATCTTGCTGAATTAAATGGTCATGAGGAGTCGGCTAGGTTGCGCAAACAGCTGGAGAAATGGATGACTCCCGCCGAAATTACTTCTGCCCGAGAACTTGCTTCAACATTTACCGAGCCTGTCTCGGCAGGTGACAAGGAAAAGTAACATTATCAACGGAATGAAAGGAATGGGTGCAGGCAGTATCTTTGTCAGGGAGGTTCAAACTTCGATGTGTCGGCCCGGTTTCGGGTTGACCACTTCTACTCCAGGACAAGTGCCAGGCAGATTGTCTATAAACCATTGACGGGCTTCCGGGTCCCCGTGTGTCAGAAGGATTTTCCTTGGATTCTGTCTTTTGGCAAAATCCAAAAGCTCGTCACGTTCAGCATGTCCAGTCAGATCGAATTTATGAATCTCTGCATTAACTTTAGCCTCGTGGTTGAGCTCTTCGAAGTAGAAGCGTTCACCGGGCTCGCATTCCTTGAGTTGCCCCCCGGGGGTATCCGGGTCGCAATAGCCAATGAAGCAGATGCCATTTGCAGAGTCATCCAGAATCGATGCTGCTAGTTTATACGAAGGGGTCTTTTCCACCAGCATGCCGCTGCTGACCAGATATAATCCCTTTTCTCCCGGATTACGACCAGGCTTAAGATCACGGGATGGTGGTCTTACGCCCAAATCCTTGAGGATACTTCGGTCAAAGCGGGGATAGCCCTTTTTGCGGGAGAGTAGGTCAAAGTAGTTGACGATATCCATTCCCAGTCCGGAGCAGAAGACCTTCGTGGCTGGCAGTTTTCCACTGTGGATAGCCATTTGCACGACTGCCAGCATTTCCTGCATTCTACCGAGGGCGAATACCGGAATCAGGCAGGAACCCCCTCGCTTTAGTATATTGGAAACTGTCATGAGCAGTTCATCCATAACCATTTCGCGACTGCCATCAGGTTTGGGAACAGTGCTTCCCCGTGTTGTCTCGAGAACCAGAAGGTCAGGCTCGATATCAGGAACATAAGCACCGTCAAGGATATGCTGGTGTTGGAACTGTATGTCGCCAGAGAAGAGGATGGTTCGACCGCCATGGGAAATACGCACCGATGCCGCCCCGGGAATATGACCGGATGGGTGGAGTTCGATTTCCAGTTCATCCTCGTCGCTTTCGCCAAGGGTAAGTGGTCGCATAAATTCCAATGGCAGGACACGATCTTCAAGCATGGTGATTTCCCCCCGGGTGTAGAGTGGGTACTCCGGGATACCGAGCTCTTCTCGCTGATATTTCATGACCTGTACGGAGTTGCGCAGCATACGGCCGGCAATGGCAGAGGTTCCACTGCTCATGATTACTCGAGCATCAGGATGCCGGCGAGCCAGGACCGGTAGTGAACCAAGATGGTCCAAGTGTGCATGGGTGACAATGATCAGGTCAAGGCTGTCATCGCTGACCAGGGAATAGTTGGGTACAGCTTCATTTCCCGCATATTTTGGGTGCAGTCCTGTATCGATGACCATTCGCCAGCAACCAAATTTAATCAGGTAAGAATTGGCACCAATTCCGCCATGTGTGTTCAGGTCTGTTATTTTTATTTCTGCCATTTTTCAGCCTCCTGCAACTACTTTTACAATTTCGATGATGTCCCCGTCTAAAATGGTTTTCTTTCGGATTTCACTTGGGGTCAGGGCGTTGCGGTTGTGTTCAATGACCACCCGATGGGGCGCAAGTTCCATCTTTTCAAGAAAGCTGATGATTGTTGTCCCTTCGGGCACCACGTATGTCTTGCCATTGGCGGTGATACTAATTGTTGGCTCATTGCTCATTCAGGTTTGGGTTATGCGGTTTTCTCAGCAGTGACCAATGTTGCATCGAAATCCTTCCAGACAGGTTCATATCCATCGCGGCGAAGTACTTGCGCTATCTCCGCCGGGGATCGTTCGTCAGCGATGTGAAACTGCTCCCCGGGTTGGGTGCGTCGGGGTTTCCATGTGGATGCTTCATAATCGCTGTAGGCACCGGGTTCGGTGGATGAGCCTGCGCTCATGTTTGTAATGCCCAAGGGGAAAATTCCATCGCGGAATTGTGGCGTTTCACGGGTGGACAGTACAAATGCTGCATGAGGAAGGAATATTCTAAGGGCACTGACCAGTTGGACCAGATCACGATCGCCTAGGAGGTGCCGGATCTTGGGCTCAAATTCGCCAGCGGCCGGGCGCATTCTTGGGAAGCTGATGGACAGCTGCGCGTTACAACATCTTTGGCTTAAGTGCTGAGCATGCGCTGCAAGGGCAAGGGCTTCATGTCGCCAGTCATGTAGACCAAATAAGGCACCGATTCCCAGTCGGCGGAAGCCAGCCTCATAGCCTCGTTCCACAGAGTCGAGTCGCCAATCAAAGTTTTTCTTTGGACCATGGGGATGCATCTCACGATAGGTATCACGATCATAGGTTTCCTGATAGACCACTACTCCCTCGCTTCCTGCCTCGACAATTGGACGATAGCCATCGATTTCCATTGGGGCTATTTCAACAAGGATACTGGGCATATGCTTTAGGCATTGGCGGATGCATTCCTGTACGTAACCTTCAGAAACGAACCTTGGATGTTCCCCTGCCACGAGCAGTAGGGAACGAAAGCCTTGTTTTGCCAATAGCAAGGTCTCGTTCCCGACCTTTTCTACTGGCAATGTAATTCGGGGGATTGGGTTGTTACGTGAAAATCCGCAGTATTTACAGATGTTGACACATTCATTTGAAAGGTAAAGTGGCGCAAAAAGACGGACAACCCGACCGAAGTGCTGACGGGTGACTTGCTGGGATAGTCGGGAAAGGTCCTCCAACCTACCAGATGCTGCAGGGGAGAGCATAATTGCAAATTCCTCTAGGTTGCGGATGCGCCCCTTGTCCAGAATACGGTCAACCATATCTGTCGATGCGCCCGAAGATACCTGTTCAAGGGCATTGATAGGCAAGCCTGAAAAAACTTCGGAAAACCTGAGGTTCATTTTTCAGTCAAGAAATGCAGTTAGTGGACTTGTGGCATTGGCCTTTTCATGTATTCCCCCGAGCCCTATATGGCGGGCAGTCCAGCCAGCCTCGACGGCTGCTGCAAAAGCGCATGCCATTTTATCTGGATTCCCGGCAACGGCAATGGCCGTGTTCACCAGAACGGCGTCTGCACCCATTTCCATCGCTTCAGCTGCCTGTGATGGAGCTCCAATGCCAGCATCCACAATCACAGGCACGCGTGCTTGTTCGATAATGATCTCGATTTGAGACCGGGTTTCCAATCCTCGATTGCTTCCAATCGGTGCACCAAGTGGCATAACCGTAGCGCAACCCACATCTTGTAGGCGCTGTGCCAGGACTGGATCTGCATTGATGTATGGAAGAACTGTAAACCCTTCATTAACAAGGGTTTTTGCAGCCTCGAGAGTCTCGACTGGGTCTGGTAGCAGATAGTTTGGGTCTGGGTGAATTTCAAGCTTGAGCCACTTGGGAAGTCCTGCTGCAGCCCCCAATCGAGCAATCCTTATCGCCTCCTCTGCATTCATTGCTCCGGCTGTATTGGGGACGATCAGATAGCTTTCCGGTTCCAGGAATTCAAGTATGTCGGCAAAAGGGTCATTTGGTTTATCCAAGTTGACTCGCTTTAGAGCTACTGTCACCAGTTCTGTTCCCGAGGCAGCCAGCGCCGACTTCATGTGTTGGTTGGATGGGAATTTCCCTGTGCCAACAAAAAGGCGCGAATGGAAAGTTCGGTCTGCAATTTGCAGAGGTTCTGTTTGCAATGTGGAATTCATTTACGCAGCTTAATTTTCAGGCCAGACCAAAGGGGATTGACGCGCAAAGCAAGCTGGAACGGGAATTTACTTGCAGGCTTTTAATGCCGTGGGCAAAAACATTCCTTATATGGATAAGTTCGCACTCATTTCTGTCAGTGACAAGACAGGCGTTGTTGAATTCGCCAAGTCTCTTGTTAATCAACACGGTTATAGTATCCTCTCTACCGGTGGAACCGCCAAGGCTTTGGGTGAAGCGGGTCTACAGGTTACTGAGGTTAGTGACCACACTGGTTTTCCTGAGATGATGGAAGGGCGAATCAAGACTCTTCATCCAAAGATTCACGGTGGTTTGCTTTGTCGTCGTGACAAGCAGGACCATTTGGATCAGGCGGTGGCCAACGATATTCCACTTATCGATATTGTTGCCGTAAACCTCTATCCTTTCGAGGAGACAGTCGCACGTCCGGATGTGACCATCGAAGAGGCCATCGAAAATATTGATATCGGTGGACCATCGATGCTGCGTAGTGCAGCCAAGAACCATTCTGCCGTCAGTGTAATTTGTGATCCATCAGATTATTCGCGTCTATTGGATGCCCTGACTGATGATTCAGCTCTTTGCAACCTTCGCCGCGAACTTGCACTCAAGGTCTACCAGCGGACCTCAACTTATGACCATGCAATTGCCTCCTATCTGGAGAAACATGGCAGTGATGAACCTGACTTGGATGCGATTTCCGGTGTCCCTTCATCGATTTTCCTGCAGACACCTCGTGCCCAGACCCTTCGTTACGGCGAGAACCCTCACCAGAAAGCGGCTCTTTACGGTGGTTTTCTTGATAATTTTGAACAGCTTCAGGGGAAGGAATTGAGCTACAATAATATCCTCGATATCTCTGCTGCTGTTTACCTGATCGGTGAGTTTAAGAAGCCAACGGTTGCCATCCTGAAGCATACAAATCCTTGTGGTGTCGCCAGTGCGGACAACCTTGTTGATGCATGGAGACAGGCTTTCGAGACAGATAAGCAGGCTCCTTTTGGTGGTATTATTGTTGCCAATCAGACAATTGGCAAGGACCTTGCCGAGGAGATTCGACAGATTTTCTGTGAAGTCATAATTGCCCCGGAATTTACAGAAGAGGCCCGTGAACTTTTTGGTAAAAAGAAAAACCTTCGTTTAATGAATGCCAATGGTAGTCCTGGAGCCAGCAGTCTTCAGGAGATTCGCGCAGTTCCTGATGGTTTTCTTTTGCAGGATCGTGATGGAGTACGTATCAATCCTGCTTCCTTTAAAGTCGTTACTGATCGTGAACCTACTGCCGAGGAATGGGACAGCCTTTTGTTTGGGTGGAAGGTTGTTCGACATGTCAAGTCGAACGCCATTGTCTATGCAAGCGGTGAGTGCACCTTGGGAGTTGGTGCCGGGCAGATGTCCCGGGTGGATAGTTCCAAGATTGCAGTCTGGAAAGCTGGTGAGGCCGGACTTTCACTTAATGGATCGATCGTCGCTTCGGATGCATTCTTTCCTTTTGCTGATGGCTTAATTGCCGCGGCAGAGGCGGGTGCCGTTGCTGCTATTCAGCCTGGTGGAAGTGTTCGCGATGAAGAAGTTATCGCCGCCGCCAACGAACGCGATATGGCCATGGTATTTACTGGCATGAGACATTTTCGCCACTAGTTCCGAATGTATTCTCAACTGATAACCTTTTGTATTTCATTTATTATTCTACTTGGGATTTCGGGATGTACCACCGTGCCAGGGACAGGACGTTCGGCTCTTATTCTTGTGCCTGAATCCATGCTAATTGAGCAGTCCAACTCGTTGTTTAGGGAAATGCGGAGGAAGAACCGTGTCTCCACCAATACCAAATTTAATGCAATGGTTCGTCGCGTCGGTCGAAATATTGCTCAAGTCGTCCGCGATGACATGCCCGCTACTAGTTGGGATTTCATTGTTTTTGAGGATTCATCACAAGCCAATGCTTTTGCCATGCCTGGTGGCAAAGTCGGGATATTTACCGGCATTTTTGATTTAGTGGATCAGGATGCTGACCTGGCTACTGTTATCAGCCATGAAATCGCCCATGTGGTAGCACGCCATGGTAATCAGCGCGTGTCCCAGCAATTGCTTCTGACCGCAGGTGGAATAGCGCTGGGTGTAGCCCTAGACGATGAGGACCGGAGAACTCGCAATGCAGTTCTTTCTGCATATGGTGCAGGCACCACCTTGGGAATTACTTTGCCATACAGCCGTGGCCACGAACTTGAGGCGGACAAGCTGGGGCTTATTTACATGGCTCGTGCCGGTTATGACCCCCGTCGATCCTTGGTTTTTTGGGAGAAAATGATGGTCAAGCAGCGAGCCGGAGTCCTCCCTGAATTTCTTTCCACACATCCCGCTCACCGGAGTCGTCTTCGGCAATTAAATGCAACCATGGACTGGGCGGTAGCAGAGTACGATGCCGTTCGCTCCCTCAATTAAAATTTAGGAAAAACATCATGATTAAAGACCCACTTGAAGCCTTATCCGAATACGTGCGATGCCCTAGTGTTTCTGCAGACAGTACCTATGCCGATGGACTAGATGCCGCCCGGTCTTTTGCGGCATCTCAATTGACTGCACTTGGCTTTGACGTTGAGATTGTTGATACACCAAAGCATCCGATCATCCTTGCGGAACGGGGAGGGGACCCTTCCTGGCCATGTGTCCTTATCTATGGTCACTATGATGTTCAACCTGCTGATCCATTTGAGCTATGGGAAAGTCCAGCCTTTGAGCCGCGAATCCGTAATGGTCGAATATTTGCCCGTGGTGCCGCCGATAACAAGGGACCCCAGATCGTTCACATGACAGCCCTTGGCCGTGTTCTCGAGAAGCACCCTGATTTGCCGCTTCGTATTAAATACCTTATCGAGGGGGAGGAAGAGATAGGCAGTCCCAGTTTTAAGGGTTTTTTAAGCAAATACAAGGATCGCCTCGATGCAGACATGGTTCTTGTTTCTGATACTGGCAGTCCCAGTCCTGAACAACTTGTTATTACCACGGGTCTTCGTGGTCTGGCTGGTTTTGAGGTGAAGGTTAAAGGCCCCAAGTCAGATTTACACTCAGGAGTTCATGGTGGATCTGTGATGAACCCCCTACAGGCATTGATGCAGATTTGTTCATCGCTTCATAATCCCGATGGCCGAGTAAATGTTCCAGGTTTTTATGATGATGTTTTACCTGTGTATCAATGGGAGCAGGAAGAACTGTCTCGATTGCCAACAACCCTAAATGAATATAAGGAATTCCTCGGTGTTCCACATTTTCATTGCGCCGAAGGATATACACCTTTTGAGGCAATTCGATTCGGTCCAACTCTGGAATTTAATGGTGTAGGAGGTGGTTACCAGGGCGAGGGCAAGAAGACTGTTATTCCCAGTGAAGCATTTGCAAAGATTAGCTGTCGTCTTGTGCCCAATCAGCGCGGAAAAAAAATTGCAGAACTTGTCATGCAGACGATAAGTGAACGCTGTCCATCCTCTGTATCCGTTGAGATAACTGACCCTGAGATGGGCGATCCCTATTTGGTCGTGCCTCCAGGTCGTGCAAATACTCCAGAGGACATGTCTCCATTTTTTGCCCGTGCATTTGAACGTGCTGAGCTTGCTATTGAGGGTGCCTTTGGGACAAAACCCATCTATCTTCGTGAAGGAGGAAGCATCCCAATTATCTCTGATCTAAAGGATGTCGTTGGCTTGGACTCCCTTCTTATTGGACTCTTTACTCCCGAGGATAACCTTCACGCACCCAATGAAAGTTTTCATCTTGGAATTTTGGAGAAGGCGGTTGGTGCATTTGAATTATTCTTTAAGGATTTGGCTGGCCATTAAAAGTTTTGGATTTCCTTCAATATCTTTATCCAAAAAACTTGTTCATCTCCCGTCGATCCCTCTTTGTGGGTCGACCGAATCCTTGCCCCCGGGTACTTTCCTGCCGTGCCTGTTTCACGCGATCCCATTCTTCTTGCGGAGTCAGGTCCTCCATATAGTCAGCGACCAGCTTGGCCCCCACTCTTTTTTCCAGCAGGGCAATCGCTTTAAGGGTTCGGTGCACGCCATCCTTTTTTACGTGTAGTACATCCCCTGGTTTCACCTCGCTTGAGGGCTTTGCACGACGATCACCAATCTTGACTGTTCCAGATTTACAACTTGTCGATGATAGAGAACGGGTCTTGAAAATCCGGACTGCCCAGAGCCATTTGTCTACACGCATAATTTTCCGTGGGGGGCAAAAAAGAAAACGCCTCCTTCCACTTAGGGAAGGAGGCGTAAAAAAGAATTAGAGGTTTTTGATGCCAATCATCCTTGAACTACTATAAATCTGGCTTTTCTATCCTTTGCCATCGCTGATCCTTCGCCATTCTCAGTAGAAAGCAAATCACCCTGTGAATTAACGGAAATTCGTTTGGCTTGAATACCCATGGCCATGAGGAACTGTTTCACAACTGTGGCGCGTCGTTCCCCCAATGATATGTTATACTCAGTAGTTCCTTTCCAGTCACAATGACCTTCAATTATTACTGAAGCATTAGTATTGGACATTAAGAAACCGGCAACGCGCTCGACCTTATTTCGCTCATCTCCACTTAGGGATGATTGATCAAACCCGAAATAGACCGGTTCAAACTGGTCCCTGCTTGGATCACTAAACCCTTGGGTTCCTCGTTCTACAAGCAACCCGTCCTCCGGGTCTTCAATCAATGGTGGTAATTCAGGGTTGACGTCACTATCCCCTAATCCATCCGGGCGAGATGGATCACTCAATCCATCGCCCAGAGTTGCCTGGGTGTCAGTTTCATTCGGTGCCTTTTTTTTACATCGGCTTGCTCCCATACAGAAGAACGCCAGCATTCCAAAAACGAATAACCGCAATAAATATCGCATTTTTCCAATCCTCAATTTTGTTGTTTGCCCTAATATCTCATTAAGCCGAAGCTTATTAATTTAGTAACCATAATATTTTGATTTGTTCAACTAAATTCTACATCTAGTGAAAAAAAAAGATGAAGGCGTTGCTGAACCCGTATGTATTTTATATGATAACGGCTCATTGAGACCTGACCCAACCTTACATTTACGGACATTGGCTGAATTGCTTCAGCACAACCTGGGTTTACCTGTTGTTGCAACCAGTTTGTTGCATTCTGATGGTGTTGATACTAACTTGCTTAATGGAAAGCCTGCCCTCTTGCTCGAATCGACGATCCGAGCAATGCTCGAATCCGGTATCCGTGAGTTTGTTATTCTACCTCAGTTCTTGGGGCCAAGTCGCGCCGTCATGGATTTCGTCCCGGATATCCTGTCTGATTTTAAGACGATTTATCCGGATGCCTCTTTTTTTCAGGCGAATTGTCTTTTTAATTCTTCAGATAATTCAGGCCTTTTACTTGCTGACGTTCTTCGCGATAGGTTGATGGAACTTGTTCGCAACCGTACTTCATTGCCGAAGAGAGTTATCATGGTGGACCATGGATCCCCTGTTTTTGATGTTAACCGTGTTCGCCGGGTAGTTGCAAAACAACTTGGAAAATGCCTGTTAAAGTCATCTTTTGTAGTTCAGGAATGTAGCATGGAACGGAGGGATGGACCAGAATTTGATTTCAACGAGCCACTACTTGAAAATTTGCTTAAGGAACCGGAATTCAGTGATGGCGCAATCGTTGTTCCTCTCTTCTTTTCCAAAGGTCGCCACGCCGGACCTGGTGGTGACATTGATAGCATTTGCAAGGCATCGACGGTGCATCCATTATTACTTGCCGATCCCATCGGGTTGCATCCCAAACTTGTTCATTTGTTGCTTATGCGTTTCCACGAAGCCTTGCCAGGTAAGATAATTTCCACAAACTAAACTCTAACATGTTTTTTCTGGCAGCAATTCCCAAACTGGCTCTCTTTATGATCGTTTTTTTTGTGACGATACTGATTCTATGCACTGTGGTTTTGCTTCGTGTTGTGTACCGAGAGGAGGCACTTCGCAAGAAGATGGATCAGGATTCTTGGGAGGCTAAGATTAAATCAACCCAAGACTCACAGGTCCCTGATGATGAGTCCGCCTTATCCTCCTAGACAGGATTTAATGAACCCTCTTTCCCAGTTTATCGATCATTTGTCTAACGAGCGGCGACTGTCTTCTTATACTATCCGAAACTACAGGCATGCCGTGGAGAATTTTTTCATTTGGCTCCGCAAGGATTTAGCTGAAGAGGAGGAATCGGACAGGCCTGTTACTCAGGAAGAGTTGCGGTCCAGAGAATTTGACCGCAAGACCATTCGTGATTTTGTTATCGAGCAGCAACGCCGATTGGCACGCCGCACTTTGCATAATCATGTATCTGCCCTGAGAACTTTTTTCCGTTACTGCCTTAAAATGAAATGGATCGAGAGAAATCCCTTCAATGGTCTTGTTCTTCCCAAGCTTTCCAGAAACCTACCTAAGTTCCTCAGTGAAAATCAGTGCATGGAATTGATTAAAGGCCCCTCCCGCCTTTTACAGAATGATGTCATCACCAATTCGGAGGCCTGTCGCGACCAGTTGGTCCTGGAACTTCTCTATGGCGCTGGGTTGCGTGTTAGCGAACTGGTTGCTCTCAACTACGGACAAATTGATTGGGCCCAGGGCGTAGCCCGAATAGTTGGCAAGGGACGTAAAGAGCGTCTTTGTCCATTGGGTAAAGCGGCATTGCTTTGTCTCGACTATTACAAGAAAAACTTTGCGGAGAGGCTTGCCCCGGATGACCCCATTCTGGTTGAAACTGGAGGCAAACGCATTAGTATTCGCCGGGTACAGTTACTGTTGAAAAAATACCTTGGTCTTGCAGGTCTCCCGATGGATATTTCGCCCCACAAGCTTCGTCATTCCTTTGCAACCCACCTTCTTAATAACGGTGCTGATCTCCGCGTTGTTCAGGATCTCCTCGGTCACGCCAACCTTTCAACCACTCAGATTTACACTCATCTTACGGTTGACCGCCTCAAGAAAGTCTATCAACAGGCCCACCCCCGGGCAAAGGTGAGCTAGAAATATTGTACCAGTGCCTTTTTACGGAGCCGTAATAGCCATGAGCGCTGGGCTTCTCGTGCCGTCTGGTCATTGAGGAGTTTTTCTATCCTGTCCCGAACTTCGTCAAGGGGCTGGATGCCTTCTCCGCGCTTTTCGTTGACTTTGACGATAAAGACATGGTCTGCGAGGCGAAAGGGTTCGCTGTATTGGCCGTCGCGCAATTTAAAGGCGACATCAGCAAGTTCCTTACGAAGTTCCGAACGCTTTATCCATCCATAGTCACCTCCGTTTTTCTTCTGATCATCCTTACTGTGGATTCTGGCAAGCTTGGAAAAATCCTCTCCATCTGCGAGGCGCGCTATAATTCGATTAGCTGTTTTTATGAGCTGTTCGGGCCCCACATCCTGATAGGGGGCGAGTGTTATTTGGGAGAGGTGGATACTTTCGTCCTGAAAAAAGAAAAGTTTATTTTTCTTATAATATTCCTCGATTTTTTCAGGACTAATTTCCGCCTGAGTTTTGCGCATGCGGGAGGACATTGACTGGATGATGATTTTATCCTCGAGTTCCTCCCTGTATTGACGAACGGTTTTACTCTGGTCACGGAGGTATCGCAGGAAACGGCTTCGGTCACCCCCGAATTCCCTTTTGATGGCGTTTTTGTATTGGTTCTCTATTACAGTCTTGGGAATCTGGTAACCTTCTTTCTTGAAGTGATTGACGATTAGAATGTCATCGATGAGTTTCTGTATAATGTCATTGGCCAGTTGTGCCGTCTGTCTATTTAGTTCTTCTTTCGATTTCGCGCCACGAATAACACTACCTATGGAAGGAAGCATTATTCTCCGGACCTCGTCTTCCGTTATTATTTCACCTTCGACGACTGCAATTATACTATTTCTAGGCAAGGCCCCCGGCGTGAATCGCTCAGCAGTGAAGCTTGGCGACTTAGCCTCTTGTTGGGCATTCACGGTCGCGGAAAGTAGAGTGATTATAAGGAAAGCTTTCTTCATGGCTTTATTTTTTTCAGGTATTGAACGATTTCCTTTAATCTGGAAAGAGCTTGTTTGCTGGTCAAGCGAGGAAATCGTTTGCCACTCCGAATATATTCGTCCGCACTTCCCTTTGATAAATGCAGAAGAAGTCGGTTTCCCTGGGTCTCAACCCTCATTATACCTCGTGCCTCGGCCATACATCGAATTTTTGTTGTCAACAAAAGAGCCCTGACTTCAGTGGGATATTTTTTAAAGCGATCAATGAGCTCGTCAGCAATCTCCTTGAGTGTATCCAAGTCAGACGTGGTTGCGAGACGGCGGTAAAATGTAATTCGAAGTTGTGGCTCCGATATATAGGTTTCAGGTAATATTGCCTGGATTGGGTCAACCCGGGTCCCTTCAAGGTTCGATTCTTTTAGCGCCTGAAAGTCCGTTTGTGATGATGGGATTTTAGCTTCAGTATTTTTGCCGAAGTTAACAAAGTCCAACTTTAGACCCGCCCTGATTCTAGTGGCGGTTTTTTCGCCCTTAAGGCTGGCGATACTTTGGCGAAGCAGTTGGCAGTAAAGGTCAAATCCAATGCCGGCAATATGACCGCTTTGCTCTGTTCCAAGCAGGTTGCCGGCTCCCCGTAACTCAAGGTCTCGCATGGCGATCTTGAATCCGGCGCCCAACTGGTTGAATTGTCGAATTGAAGTCAGCCTTTTGCGGGCCTCATCGCGGAGTGTGGTATCCCGGTGAAGCAGCAGGTACGCATACGCTTGGCGCTTGAACCTTCCAACTCGGCCTCTTAACTGGTACAACTGGGCGAGCCCAAACCGGTCTGCTCCTTCAATGATGAGGGTATTGCAGTTTGGGATATCGAGTCCGGATTCAATTATGGTTGTGCAGACGAGTATTGCATACATGCCATCAACGAAATCAGTCATGACCTTTTCCAGATCGCGTTCGCTCATCTGCCCGTGTCCGACAGCAATTTTGAGTCGCGGAAACATTTCTCTCAGGCGACGGGCCACACTTTCAATGGATCGCACTTTGTTGTGCAGGTAGAAGACCTGCCCGCCTCGTGAGGTCTCAACTTGAATGGCCTGCTGGATGATTTCGGGGGAATAACTTTTAACTATGGTCTGGATGGGCAGCCTATTTTTTGGAGCGGTCTCGATGGTGCTCAGGTCGCGGGCACCCGCGATTGCCATATATAGTGTCCGTGGAATGGGGGTGGCACTGAGAGTCAGTATATCAACTGCAGCGCGGAGTTGTTTAAGGCGTTCCTTTTGCTTCACCCCGAACCTTTGCTCTTCATCAATTACGAGAAGTCCCAGGTCTTTAAATTTTATGTCTTTGCTGAGGATTCTGTGGGTGCCAACAAGAATATCGATACGACCTTGGCTCAATGCCTTTAGGCTGGTCTTAAGTTTGCCGGAGGAGACGAAGCGACTGGCCTGCTGGATAATTATGGGGTAATCCGCCATGCGCTCCTTTAACGTTTTAAAATGTTGCTGGGCAAGAACGGTTGTCGGTGCGAGCAGGGCAACCTGTTTTCCACCCATGACGGCACGAAATGCAGCACGGATAGCCACCTCAGTCTTTCCGAACCCAACATCTCCGCAGATCAGTCGATCCATGGGGCGCTCCCGTTGCATGTCCTCCTGCACAGCTTGGATGGCCTTGAGTTGATCCGGTGTCTCGCGAAAGGTGAAGGCCTGTTCAAATTCCTGTTGCCATGGGTGGTCCTGGCCATACGGGTGACCTTCCTCTACCTCACGTTCGGCTTGAAGATGTAGCAGTTCTGCTGCATAGTCGAGTGCTGCCTTTTCCGCCTTTGCTCGAGTCTTTTCCCAAAGGCCGGAACCGGGTTTTCCCAGCTTTGGTGATTGTTTGGCAAGGCCAACGTATCGTGTTAGCAGATGTGACTCCCGCAGAGGGACATGAAGGAAAGTCTCGTCCGCAAATTCCAGTGTAATGACCTCTTCATCCCTGGGTCCCAGTTCAATGCGGCTAATGCCCCGGTAGATTCCTATACCGTGCTGGAGGTGTACAATATGGTCCCCGTCTGCGAGTTCCGAGAAATCCAGTAACTGGTCGACCTGCTTTTGCTGAGGAAGAAGGCGTCTGGCAAATCCTCCCAGCCTGGCCTTGCGACGTCCAAGAATGTCGTCTGTACCTATGAATGCGATGCCATTTGGCGCCTTGTCTGCAAACTTTGGAAATGTGGATCTGAATTCTTTGTGTTGTAGGCGGAACCCTTCATGGATGTCCCCAACTTCGAACCCGGGTTTAAAACTTTTAAGATCCTTTTGTTCATCGAGTAGTGACTGAACCTTTTTCCTGTCTCTTTCGGTGCGACAGACAAGGACAACATAAATTTTTTGACGTTGCCAGTCTTGGAGCTCCTTTAGGAATTTGCGGCGGTGTTCATGCAGGGTCTCGAACTCATCAAGTTCCCGTTCGGTGGTGTGAATGTTTACTAGGAAAGTGCTGGCCGAATCAGCCGTGAACTCTTGTCGGTTTTTTGTTTTCCGAAAGAAGTTTGGATCGTTGTCGACATCACCAAGTGCAACCCATCCATCCAGGTTCCCCTTGTCTCTTTGAAAGATATCCCGGAAGTCGCGGTGGGGGTTCTCGAAATTATCAGGATGATTGAACCAGGCTGAGTGCTCTGCTGTGAGTCTGGAGGGTTCGCGGACAATCCATAGGATTTCAGGAGGAAGATAGCCAATTACGTCACTGGAGGCCTCTTGATCCTTTCCTTCAGGAGCGGCTCCGATGATTATTTCATCTACTTCCTCAAGGGTGCGTTGGTTTGTGGGGTCAAATACACGAATTTGGTCAACTTCATCCCCGAAAAAATCAATGCGGTGCGGTGCATTTGCATTGAGGGGGTATACATCAACAAGACCACCCCTTACAGCAAATTCGCCGGGCGTTTCACAAAGAACCTCTGAATAATAACCAAGCTCCTCAGCCAATTTAATGGTGAATTGACCAAAGGGAAGATGATCTCCTTTTCGAATCCGAATTTCCCTGTTCTGGAGAAAGTCCGGGGTTGGGCAGGCTTGGAAAAGTGCGGTTGGTGTGGTGAGGATTATCAGTCGCTTATGACAATCTTTCGGTTGTCGATATTCCAGAAGTTTTGTCAGTGCTCCGAGCCTGTCGCAATAAATGTCGAAAAAACGTTCCTTTTCAATTTCCCCGTCCGGTATCCCTGGCAGTATACCGATCTGGAACTGATTCTCCATTCCGGCTAACCGAAGGTAGAACTGTAACTCACGAGCCCAGAACTCCAGTTCACCCAAGTCATTATCTAGGAGTATTGCCGTGGAGTGCGTTTGCTCCTGAAGTTGACGAACAGTAAACGCAGCTGTAGCCGGTTCAGGTATGCCAGAGAGGAATAGGCTCTTGGCATTTGCTGGAAGTTGGATTGGTTTCACTGGGTAATCAAAACTTAAGAACCCTTCTTTGCTCCCATGGAGTTATTGCCAGCACCAGGAGAGTAAATTTCGACCCTTTGGATTATCTGTAGCCTTACGCTGGAATCGACTGTCATTCAATTAAATCGGCGCAGGGCACGTTCCGCAGCCATCTCCTCAGCTTTTTTCTTGCTGTTCCCTGTGCCGGTACCCTTGCGTTTGCCTCCAATAAATACAGCTATCTTGAATTTTTTCTGATGAGCCGGTCCACTGGAATCAAGGACACGATACTCGATTTTTTCGTTGTTTTGTCCCTGCACGACTTCCTGAAGGTTTCCTTTCGGATTGTCGGTGGCGATTTTACTTTCGAGGTTGCACAGGTATTTCTCGAACCACCTGAGTATGACATCGCGTGCTGTGGGATAGTCACTGTCCAAAAATATTGCACCTATCAGGGATTCAAGAGCGTCTTCAAGGCTGGAGTCTTTTTCACGCCCCTTGTTGCGTTCCTCTCCCGTGGACAGCAGTATGATCTTCTGAAGCCGTAATTTCCGGGCTATTTCAGTTAGGGTTTCCCCTCGGGCCAGAGATGAACGGCATTGTCCCAGAAAGCCCTCACGTTCCGTCGGGTAAATTCCATATAATTTCTCAGCAAGTATGAGGTCTAGAACCGAGTCACCAAGGAATTCGAGTCGCTGATTATTTTCGAGTTCAAGCTTTTTTTCATTAGAGAGGGAGGGGTGTGTGAGGGCGGTCTTCAGAAGGTCACCATCCTTAAATGTATAGCCGATACGCTTTTGCAATCGCCTTGCGGCTTCAGGGAAATCCTGCTGAGCCATGTTATTTTCCTGCGAATCCAGCCGGGATTTTAGTGGCTGTTGGGGGTGAATGTTAGTGGGCTTACTTCAAGCTGAAGCGTTTGATCACTTCCTTTGTCAGACTGCGGTAAGCCTTCGCTCCAGCGCTATAGTTGTCGTAATCAAAAATAGTCTGCCCAAAACTGGGTGCCTCTCCCAGGCGAATCGACCTGGGGATGACTGTCTTGAAGGATTCTTTTTTGAAGTGTCCTCGTACTTCAGTCACAACCTGCTCGGATAGTTTTGTTCGTCCATCGAACATTGTCATGATTATTCCTCCAAACTTGAGTTTCTTGTTGGCACCTGATGATTTGATTTGCTCCATGACCCGCAGGATTTGTCCAAGGCCTTCAAGTGCCAGGTATTCACATTGGAGGGTGATCAACAAATAATCTGCTGCAGCCAATCCGTTCATGGATAGCATACCTAGCGCTGGAGGGCAATCGAGGATAATGGCCTTGTATATATTTTTTTTCTTTAATGGAGCCAGGCAGTTGCGAAGTTGGATGAGATAGTTATCAATACGACCCAGTTCCGTTTCAATGACGGCAAGGTCTAACTCGGATGGTATTATAGATAGATTTGCGATCGGGGTTTCCCTGACCATCTCTATCGCCTTCCCGTTCCCCATGATCGGACCATATAGGCTGACTCCTTCCTCCTTCTCCACTCCGAGTCCACTGGTGGCATTACCTTGCGGATCCATGTCAACCAGCAGGGTGGGGATCTTTTCTGCAGCGAGGGCGGCGGAGAGGTTGATGGCAGTGGTCGTTTTCCCAACGCCCCCTTTCTGGTTGGCTATTGTGAATATTGGACAGCTCATTGGAAGTGCGATGTACAGAATTGGCTGGTTGGCAGTTACTTTTTAAATTCCTTTAGTTTTTAAAACCTGTATCAACCGGGCATTCCCCCGCCCATCAGGCTCTCCATCATTTTACGGCCCTTGCCCCCCCGCATCTTCTTCATCATCTTTCGCATTTGACCGAAGTTCTTCAGGACTTGGTTTATATCCTTCACTTTCATCCCGGATCCATTCGCGACTCGCATGCGACGGCTGCCGTTCAGGATCTTGGGGTTGCGGCGTTCCTCCAAGGTCATTGAAAGGATGATGGCCTCGGTCCTTTTCATCTGCTGATCCTCCTTGTCTCCAAATTCCATGCCATTCATTCCAGGTAGCATGTTAACGACTGAACCCAGTGATCCCATTTTTTTCATCTGTTGCATCTGGCTCAGGAAGTCTTCAAGATTGAAGTCTGCCCTTTGCATCTTTTCAGCCATCCGCTCGGCCTCTTTTTCATCTATGGTTTCCTGGGCCTTTTCAACCAGTGAAACCACATCACCCATGCCAAGGATGCGTGAAGCCATCCGATCAGGATAAAATATATCGAAATCATCCACCTTTTCTCCAACTCCAGCGAAGCGTATAGGCACGCCTGTGACATGCTTCATGGAGAGAGCAGCACCTCCACGTGCATCCCCGTCGAGTTTGGTCAGTATTATGCCTGTGAGGTCAACGGCTTCATGGAACGTCTTGGCCACATTTACGGCTTCCTGTCCCAAGGCGCTATCTGCAACCAGGTAGACCTCGTCCGGGTTTACCATGGAGCGGAGTCTTTTTATTTCCTCGACCAGATCGGTATCGATCTGGAGTCGGCCCGCGGTATCAAATATTATTAGGTCGGCTCCCTCGTCCAGTCCTTTGTGCAATCCTTCCTTGCCAATAGCTGGAACATCCTTGGATTCTCGGTCACCATGGAACAGGAATCCTTCATTCTTTGCCAGGATTTCCAGTTGGTCGATGGCTGCGGGACGGTAAATGTCACAACCTACAAGTATCGGACGGTAGTTTCCTTTTTTACTGAGCAGTTTGGCCAGCTTGGCACTACTGGTTGTCTTACCGGAGCCATGAAGGCCGACCATCATTACCTTGAGTGGTTTCTTTGACAGTGGGGGAGGAGACTCGCCACCAAGTAGTTCAACCAGTTCGTCATTGATGATCTTTACGACCTGCTGGCCCGGGCTGACTGCCTTGGTCACATCCTGACCGACACAACTCTCCTTTACCTTCTCAATGAATTCCCTTGCCACCTTGAAATGCACGTCAGCGGAGAGCAGTGCGGAGCGAACCTCTTTCAGGGCGTCGGCCATATTGCTCTCGGTGAGCTTGCCGATGCCCGCAAGATCACGGAATGTTTTTCCCAAGCGTTCTGTTAGTCCTTCAAACATATTGTTGTCTAAGATTTTTCAGTTTTGATTAGTGGCATTGGCTTTAAGGGCAATCTTTTATCCATGCATTTATTCAAATTCTATTCCTGTCTTGAGGCTTTGAGGCTGGTGTACACTCTCATATTATTTGATTCCTCGGCTTTAATTATGACATTACTTTTGTTTTCCGGCATTGCCTTTTGCTCGATAGGTTCTTTCTTCGATGATCCAAATGAAAATTGTAGTAGCAGACCGTATCTCCCAAAAGGGGGTTGAATTTTTTAAAGCGCAAGATGGTTTCGAGGTGATCGAGGCTTATGGATCCAGCAAGGAGCAGCTTCTTGAGATTGTTCCGGACGTGAAGGCCATCGTCGTCCGCAGTGAGACGAAAGTGGACCGGGATGTTTTGGCCGCCGCCAAGGAACTGGTCGCTGTTGGCCGGGCTGGTGTGGGGGTTGATAATATCGACATCGATGGTGCGACAGAGTCTGGTGTCGTTGTCATGAATACTCCTGGTGGCAATACAATCGCCACGGCTGAACTGACCTTTACGCACTTGCTTTGTGGGGCGCGGCCAATTGTGCAGGCCTGCGAAACCATGCGCCAGGGCAAATGGGATCGAAAAAAGTTTCCTGGGACCGAACTTCGAAGCAAAACCCTCGCCGTCCTCGGCATGGGGCGTATCGGCTCTGAAGTTGCCAAGCGTGCCAAGGCTTTCGAGATGAAAGTCATTGCCTACGACCCTTATCTCACCGAGTCCCGTGCTGAGACCATGGGTGTGGAGATCGCGGACATCGGTACTGCATTTGCTGAGGCGGACTACATCACCGTACACATGCCTCTTACAGATTCCACTCGTGGCATGATCAATACCGAAGCCATTGCCCGAATGAAGACCGGTGTACGCATCTTTAATTGTGCCCGGGGTGGTATTATCGACGAGTCTGCCCTTGCCGAAGGGTTGAATTCCGGAAAGATTGCCGCTGCGGGCCTTGATGTTTATGCAGAGGAACCGCTTGCCAGTGACAGTCCTTTACGAAATATTCAAAATCTTGTCCTGACTCCCCACCTCGGTGCCTCCACTCAGGAGGCTCAAGAGAGTGTTGGCTTCGAGATCGCCGAGTCAATCACCCAGGTTCTCCAGGGCGGTCCAGCCCGCAATGCAGTCAATATGCCATCAGTTGATTCGGCGACCCTTGAGGCGCTTCAGCCCTACATGTCTCTCGGCGGAAAGTTGGGCTCGGTCCTTCAGCAGGCGACTACTGCGCAGGTTGAGACGATTCGTATCAGCCTATGGGGGCCTGTAAATGAACTGGATAACAAGCCTCTTGCACGCGCCATTCAATTGGGCTATCTGCGCCGCATCAGCGGAGACAACCTTAGTGATGTCAATGCCCCGGCAAAGATGAAGGACCTTGGAGTGTCCATCGAGATTGTTAATTCAACAGCAGAAGTGGATTACACAGACTTTATTGAACTCCAGGCTGTTTGCTCGGACGGCAATACGATTAGTGTATCCGGTACCATCATGGGCAAGGAAAGCCTACCCCGGCTTGTCCAGTTCAACGGGCGCTCCATTGAGGCCAACCTTGGCGGAAATTTATTGATTCTTTATAATCGGGATACGCCCGGTATCGTCGGTCTCCTTGGTACCATTCTTGGCAAGGACTCTGTCAACATCGCGAATATGTCATTAAGCCGGGCGGAAGGGGAGATGAATGCCCTTACTATTTTCGAGCTGGATACCAGTCTTTCCAAGGAAGCCACCTCGGAGATCCTTGCAAATCCTGATATCAATGACCTGATTTTTATCCAAGCCTGACTTGATGCTCACCATTCCCCAGATGTGTTTAACCGCCGGTGTCGGTTACTTTGTGGGGTCCCTCTCATTTGCCATCCTGGTGGCACGTTCCAGGGGCGTGGATATTCGATCTGTTGGGAGCGGAAATCCCGGTGCGACCAATGTGAAGCGCGCCCTCGGTCGTGGTGCCGGCAATCTTGTTTTTCTTCTTGATTTCCTGAAAGGCTTTTTGCCCGCGCTTTGGCCAATGCTTGTCTTTGCCAATGATTCCGGTCTCTTGTCCATCCTTGGTTTAACCGGTGCCATCCTTGGGCATAGTTTTCCTGTATACTATGGCTTCAAGGGAGGCAAGGGAGTAGCCACTACCATGGGTGGTTTACTGGCTGTTATGCCTGTTGTTATGCTGATAGGCGTCCTTTCGTGGGTGGTCGTATTTTACACAATTCGCCTTGTGTCCGTGGCCTCGATTGCTTTTGGATTGGCTTTACCTTTGGCAGGTTGGGGGTTACAGGCGTGGAAGCCCGGATGGTTTGTCAATATTCTCAATAATGGCAGTGGTGACCATCAGTCCGAACTTGTATTTGCCTTATTGATTTCCTTGTTGATCTTGGTGAGGCATCGCACCAATATTGTGCGACTTTTACGAGGTGAGGAACTTTCCTTCAAAAAGAAGGATTAAAGCGTATTCCACTTCAAAACCCTTTTGATTTAAACCGCAACGATGCCATTTTTACTTATAAAAAGATCCCCATTTTTGATGCGTTGAGTACACAACTTTGCCATATTTCCCGAAACGATTACCCCTTGTAAATGAACAGGCTTTTCATTGCCCCTTTCTTTTCCCCCTAATTTTTCAATTTCTCACATATGTCAGAAAAAGACTCATTAAAACTCGGATTCCTCGGAATGGGTGTTGTCGGTCAGGGTGTTTGGAAGCATATCCTGCGCCATGGGGAAGCCCTACGTTCCCGCCTTGGTGTAGGGCTTGATCTTCACCGCGCCGCCGTTCGTGATGTCTCCCGTCAACGCCTTCAAGACATTCCTGTCGATGCCTTGACGGATAATCCTGTTTCCATCGTGAATGACCCGGATATTGACATCGTTTGCGAGCTGATGGGCGGTACCACGGAGGCTCTTGATCTTACCCTTCGTGCATTTCGTAACGGCAAATCTGTTGTAACGGCCAACAAGGCCCTTGTCTGCGAACACGGCACCGAGCTTTTTGATAGCGCGCGTGAGCATGGTGTTCACTATCTTTTCGAGGCAAGTGTTGCTGGTGGGATTCCTGTGATCAAGGCCCTTCGGGAAGGATTGGTTGCCAACCGCTTCTCCCATATTTTTGGTATTCTCAACGGCACTTCAAACTATATGTTGACTCGTATGGAACGGGAGGGTCTCGCTTACGAGGATGTTCTGGTTGAGGCCCGCAATCTTGGTTACGTAGAAGCTGATGAGGCACTCGATCTTGATGGCGTTGATGCTGCACATAAGACAGCCATCCTGGCCTACCTCGCCCATGGTCGATGGATATCGCTGGACGAGATGGTTGTTGAGGGAATCCGTGAAGTTACTTTGGATGATATTCAGGCTGCCCGTCGTCTTGGTTGCAAGATCAAGCTTCTCGCCATCATATCCAAGAACTTTCAGACCAACCGTCTTCGTGCGGGTGTCCACCCGATGCTGATTCCTGTGGAGGAGGTTGTGGCCCAGGTCGACGATGTTTACAATGCAGTCAGTATAACCGGCGATGTTGCCGGTAACACCATCCTTATTGGTCGTGGTGCAGGGCAGGATGCCACGGCCTCTGCTGTGATCAGTGATATTGTGGATGCAGTCTCTGCTATTCGTAATGGAGTGTCCCAAAAGGTGCTGGAACAGGAGAAAGCATTCTACAGCCGTATATCAGATGGTTCCTTCATTGCGGGACTCGATGAGATTGAAGGCCGTTTCTATCTGCGTTTATCCGTGGAGGACAAGCCAGGAGTCCTTGCCCGTGTTGCAGAAGTACTGGCAGCCTCCAGTATCAGTCTTTCCACCGTGGAACAGTCTTCCAACGAGGGGCAGGATACGGCCAGTCTCATCCTGACAACCCACACCTGCACCGAGAAGGATATGGCCGGTGCAGTTGACCAACTACAGTCGGAACCCTCTGTGTCGGGGCGCCCGGTCCTGCTTCGCATCTTTGATAACCCAGCCTGAATCATTGAGGCAAATTTCACTTTTTTTTGATTTATAAATTTCTCTTTAAATGCTCATTGTAGAAAAATATGGTGGAACCTCGGTCGGTGATGTCGACCGCATCAAGAACGTGGCTCTTCGTGTCAAGAAAGGCTTGGATCAGGGCCATCGCATGGTTGTCGTTGTTTCCGCCCGTAGTGGTGTGACCAATGAACTGATCGCCCGGGCCAAGGCCATTACCCCGGAGCCCGATGAGCGGGAGATGGATATGTTGCTAACCGTTGGTGAACAGGAAACCATTGCATTGACTACCATGGCGCTACATGCTCTGGGTGTACCTGCAGTTTCCCGGACCGGTCATCGTGCCGGGTTTCGAACTGATGGGAACCACCTCCGGGCGCGCATCAAGGAAATATCAGGAGGGGATATACATGAGCAGCTGGAGCAGGGAAAGGTCGTTGTCGTTGCCGGGTTTCAGGGTAGCAGTCCCGAGGGCGAGATAACAACAATGGGACGCGGCGGTTCCGACCTCAGTGCCATTGCCCTTGCCCAGGGTCTCGGTGCCGATCTTTGCAGAATCAACACTGATGTAGACGGGGTTTACACCGCGGACCCAAGGATTGTTCCGGATGCCCGCAAGCTGGATGAACTCCATTACGAGGAAATGCTCGAGCTTGCCAGTAGCGGCTCCAAGGTCATGCAGTCCCGAGCCGTCGAGTTCGCCAGCAAATTCAATGTACCTTTCGAAGTCAGATCCAGTTTTAATGACAACCCGGGAACCATCGTGAAAGAAGAAGTCGCCTCCATGGAGGACATCCTCGTCAATGGCGTAGCCGTTGACAAGAATCAGGCCCGAATCGGGGTCGGTAACCTGCCGGACCGTCCCGGTGCTGCCGCCAAGGTATTCCAGTCCCTTTCAGCGGCTGGTGTGCTTGTGGACATGATCGTCCAGAATATAGGGAGTGAAGGCCGGGCCAATATAACCTTCACCGTGCCCAAGGATGATGTCTTCAAGGCGGAAAAGGCACTCTCACTGGCACTTGCCGAGTTCGAGGGTGCCTACGCGAAGACGATCGGCGATATTGCCAAGGTCTCCGTTGTCGGTCTTGGTATGCGTTCACACAGCGGTGTGGCTGCCACACTTTTCGAGGCATTGGCCGAGGCCGGAATCAATATCGAGATGATCACCACATCCGAGATCAAGATTTCCGTCGGCATCAAGCCCGCTCAGGCCGATGATGCCGTGCGCGTAGCCCATGGGGCCTTCAATCTCGGTGAATCCTGAGGACTGTCTTGTCGCCCTGTCTCGATTCCCCGCTGCAATCGGATTCAACCTTGGCGATGGCGTGGCATTTCCAACAAGTGAGCACGGCGACCGACCATGAAATATATTAGCACACGCGGGCAGGCAAAACCGGTCACTTTTACGGAGGCCGTGGCCACCGGACTTGCCCCGGATGGGGGGCTTTACCTTCCGGAGTCACTGCCTTCCATTGTCGGTCGTCTGGATGAATGGGAGGCGCTGGATTACCGGGGCCTTTGCCTGGAGTTCTTCAAGCTCTTTGCCACCGACATCCCAGAGGAAACCCTCCACCGGATAATCCACAAGGCATACGATTCCTTCACGAACCCCGCAATTGCCCCGCTTAAGACGCTTGATGACAACCTCTTTGTCCTCGAGCTTTTCCACGGGCCGACTCTTGCCTTCAAGGATTTTGCGCTCCAGGTCCTCGGCAATCTCTATGAGGAACAGGTCCGCCGTACCGGCCAACCGATCACCGTGCTCGGTGCCACCTCCGGGGACACCGGTTCCGCCGCCATCCATGGACTCCTCGGGCGACAGGGCATGAAGATTTTTATCCTCTATCCGGATGGCCGGGTCTCCCCGCTACAGGAACGGCAGATGACCTGTACTGGTGCGGACAATGTTTTCCCCATCTGCATCAACGGCACATTCGATGATGGCCAACACGCCCTCAAGGAAATCTTCGGGGACCAGGAATTTCGCCGGCGACACGCCCTCTCGGCAATCAACTCAATCAACCTGGCCCGCATCCTTGCCCAATGTGTCTACTACATCCATGGCTGGCTACGGCTTCCACGGGGGAAACGGGAGGACGCCGTCTTTGTTGTTCCCACCGGCAACTTCGGCAACATTTTTGCAGGATACCTTGTCCGGAGGATGGGCCTTCCCATTGCCAACCTGCGTGCTGCCACCAACCGGAATGACATCCTTCACCGCTTCTTTACCACCGGTGACTACTCGGTCGGTGAGGTGCGACCCAGTCATGCACCCTCAATGGATATTCAAGTGGCCTCCAACTTCGAGCGCTTCCTCCATTTCCACCAGCAGGGGGACTCGGCCCGTGTCCGGGAAATCATGCAGTCATTCAGGGACACCGGACGCGTCCACTTTGAGAACTTTGAAAATGAGGCCTTCTCGAGCAGTTGCACCGATGATTCTGGGATCGTTGAGATTATCCGCCGGGTCCACCGGGACCATGGATACATCGTCGATCCCCACACCGCCTGCGGATTCACGGGAATCGATCCTTCACGACCCCATGTGGTTCTCTCCACCGCGCATCCGGCCAAGTTTCCGGACACCGTGAATACTGCAATCGGACAGGAACCCACCTCTCCGATTCTCGAGAAACTCAAGACACTGCAGGTTCGTAATTACCCGCTTTCCGCAGAGACTGCTGACATTCGATCCTTCATCGAGACACACTCAGGCTAGGTCACACTGCATTGTAAAAGAGGGAGGATGGGATTATGATTTCGGCACATCATCTGCACTGAGGCAGATTGATTCTGCGACCTCAATGGCCTTGTCACGCCCGGCGAACCTTGCCGCGAGTCCCAGGCCGAATACAACACAGTCTCCTGCTCCGCGGGATGTATAAATCATTCCGTCCTCCACGAATGGGGCCTTTTCCTCGAGGTCAGGGATTTCCTCCCTGCAGGTGAAGTGTGCGGCGGCACGGCGACCTTCGAGGAGGCCGGCATCCTTTAGCAGGAGTGGGGCGGCACAGATTGCGGCCACGGGCTTGGACGCCCTGCCATATGCCTGTAGAAGACTTGTAATCCTTACATCTCCGCGCAGTTCCATGATTCCAGGTCCACCGGGAACCACGATGGCGTCAAAGCTTTCGGCCTCGATATCATCCAGTAGTGCATCGGCCTTGATCGTAATTTGGTCACGCCCGGTTACCAGGAGGCTGTCGGAGGTGGATGCTACGGTCACCTCCAGCCCGGCCCGGCGGATGATGTCGATGGGGCCGGTTGCCTCCAGTCCTTCAAATCCCGGGTGGAGCAGCACGAGAACACGGTTCACGTTTGTGACCATCAGTTCTGCTGTTTTTCCACCAGTTGCTGGAACTCACCCAGTTTCTTCCAGTAATCCTCGCCGGCGGCCTTGAGAAGCGAATCGCCATGTCCCGCGTAGTCAACCCAGAGGTGGATCTTGGGCTCCGGCGCTTTTGCCAGCAGTGCCTTCCCATGATATGAGGGGACGGTGTAGTCGGCACCACCGTGGAGGATGAATAGGGGACATCTGATGGAGTCGATCTTGGCAAGGTTGTCAAAGTGGTCCCACGGCAGTACCCTGAAGGGGATGACAGTTCGGTAAACGGAAGTGAATGCCTGTTCAAGGACGAGTCCGCCCACCGGTTTGCGGGAAGTCAGGTCGGTGGCCGGACCACCGCCAAGGGAGCGTCCGTAAACAATAATTTTACCGGGCGGAATCTTTTTCTCCTCCGTAAGGTAGTTGTAGGCGGCCTCGGTTGCCTCAATGAGGTTTCGCTGGTTGGGGCGGCCTTCAGATGTCCCGTAGCCGGGGTAGTCGAAGGCCAGCACGTTATAGCCACCATGAATGCTGAGCCGGGCGTAGTTGGCCTTGATGGTTGCAAGGTCTTCCGAATTGCCGTGGCAGTAGAGGATGGTGTATTCCGCCAATGGTTTCTCGATGTGGGTGGCCGTGATGGACAGGCCGGAGGCCGTATTTAATTTCAGGATGCCATCATGGTCCTTGTATCCGCTGGCGGGTACGGGAAAAAGCCTCATGTTGGTAAACAGGAGCGCGTACAATGCAAACCCCACGTAGAGGCAGACCAGAAGTGTTGCGAGAATTCCAAACAATTGCAGAAGCATGTCTCCTAGATTAATGCCCACCGTCACCTTGCAAGAAAAATCAGCTTTGGCAGATGTTTATTGGCCCTGATATTGATGTTGCCCTGGCCCCGTGTTTTTTTATTATTTATTCCCTTTTTTCCCCATTAACCCATGAAAATTTGTTGTATCGGAGCAGGCTATGTCGGTGGACCCACCATGGCCATGATCGCATCGAAGTGTCCGGAGGTCACCGTGACCGTCGTGGATATCAATGCAGAACGCATAGCCGGTTGGAATTCCGGGACCCTGCCGATCTTTGAGCCGGGCCTTGAGGAAATGGTGGCCCTGCAGCGGGGGAAGAACCTTTTCTTCTCAACTGATGTTAATGATACGATCCGTGACTCGGATGTCATCTTTATAAGCGTGAACACACCCACCAAGACGTACGGTGTTGGTGCCGGTCGTGCGGCGGACCTTCGTTTTGTGGAGAGTTGTGCCCGGCAGATTGCCGAGGTCTCGGACTCGGACAAGATCGTGGTTGAAAAGTCAACCATCCCGGTTCGCACCGCGCAGTCAATCAAGCGAATCCTTGACGCATCCAGCCACAACGGCGCCAAGTTCCAGGTGTTGTCGAACCCGGAATTCCTTGCCGAGGGAACCGCGATGGAGGACCTGGAAGCCCCAGATCGTGTCCTTATTGGTGGGGAGACTACTGAGGAGGGGCTTGCCGCCGTGGGGAAACTGGTGGACCTCTATGCTCACTGGGTACCTCGGGAGCGCATCCTTACCACCAACCTCTGGTCATCTGAACTTTCAAAGTTAACGGCCAATGCCTTCCTTGCCCAACGCATCTCCAGCATCAACTCGATCTCTGCACTCTGCGAGGCAACCGGTGCGGATGTGGATGAGGTGGCACATGCCATCGGTCAGGATAGTCGCATCGGGCCCAAGTTCCTGAAAAGCTCCGTTGGGTTTGGTGGTTCATGTTTCCAGAAGGATATCCTGAACCTTGTTTATCTCTGTGAGCACTTTGGTTTGCCCGAGGTTGCCAATTACTGGCAGCAGGTGGTGGAGATGAATGATTACCAGAAGCGTCGTTTTACCCAGCGGATGCTGGATGCCATGTTCAACACCGTGTCCCACAAGCGCATCGCCATCCTTGGTTATGCATTCAAGAAGGATACAAACGATACGCGGGAATCCGCCGCGATCTATGTCTGCCGTGACCTGCTGGAGGAGCAGGCGCACCTTGCCATTTATGATCTCAAGGTGCCTGCGTCTGAAATCTACGAAACGCTTGGCGTCTTTGAGGATGATGATCGGGTGGAGGTCTGTGACAATGCCTACAGTGCGGCCGATGGTGCCCATGCCGTGGCCATCCTTACGGAGTGGGATGCTTTCAAGAATCTGGACTACACGCGAATCTACAATTCCATGCCCAAGCCGGCCTTCCTTTTTGATGGTCGCAACCTCCTGGATATTCCTGCCCTGCAGGAGATTGGCTTTGAGGCATCGGGTATTGGCAAGTAACCTGTTTCAGGCATACGGCCTTGGGCATTCCCGTGGCAGCGATTGTAGCTTCTGTTTTTTGCGGCTTTTTTATTCCGCTATGCTAAGACGACTCATAGAGCTGCATCCACAACTTCACCGGTACCTGTTCCGGCCGCACCGTCTCCGGTAAACCGGTTGTGATCACCATCTTCATCCACCCCTGAAGGTTCAGCGCCATGCACTGTGACTTTAATTGCTTGCGCCTTTGCGTAAAGATTTGTCGGACAATCTTTCGCTGTCGTTGCGAAAATATAAACGGTTCCGACTTGCGATCCAGTCGCACAAGGCTGGAGTCCACGTCCGGGACCGGAAAGAAACAGCTGGGTGAAACCTTGTGCTGATCTGCCAGTGAATAGGCCGCCTGTACAAAGATGCTGATTGGGCCAAATGACTTGGTGCCCGGGCCGGCAAGGACCCGCTGGGCTGCCTCCTTTTGCATCAGCAGGACCATTCGGTCCGGCACCGGGTCCATCAGGACTTTTTCCAGCCAGGGTGTGGTAATGGCGTATGGAAGGTTGGCCACCACTTTGAAGGAATCTCCCTTGCATAGGTTACCGCGAGGATGTTCCAGTGCGTCCGCCTCAAGCAGGTGCAGTTTGTTATCGGCATGTGGCAGGAGGTTTTTCCTTAGGTGTTGCAGGAGGGCGGGGTCCTTTTCCACTGCATAAACCTCTGTGCCTGCTGCCAGCAATCCACGGGTCAGGGTTCCCAGTCCCGGTCCAATCTCCACAACCCGTTCACCATCTGCCACTTCTGCCATGGCTATTGACTTTCGTACAAGATTTGGCTCGATGAGAAAGTTCTGTCCAAGGGATTTCCTCGGTCGCATACCAATCTCGTCCAGCAGTTGGCGCGTCGTGGTGGGTGTTAACAGAGGCAAATCCATTTCCCCTGACAGAAGGCGACAATTTGTCGTTGTGACAAGTAGAAATCCTTGCCCCATTCGTTTCACTACTTAATTTCTTATTCCTAAAAACCGAATATCATCCTCTGAATACACCACGACAGACCCCCAACATCCTCGTCAAGGGTGTTCGCCAGCACAATCTTCAGAATCTTGATATTGAGATTCCCCGCGACGAACTGGTTGTCATTACCGGGGTCAGTGGTTCAGGGAAGTCATCCCTTGCCTTCGACACCCTTTATGCAGAGGGATATCGGAAATACATGGATAGCCTGTCTGTGCGTGCCCGTGGTTTCCTTGAACAAATTCCTCGGCCGGATGTGGACTACATTCGGGGGCTTTCCCCTGTCATTGCAATCGAGCAGCGCACGGGCGGTGGTTCCAACCCGCGTAGCACCGTGGCTTCCGTTAGTGAGATTGCTGATTACGCGCGATTACTCTGGATGGTTTCAGGTGAGGCATTCTGCCCCGAGTGCGGGGGAAAGGTGGGTAGGCGATCCCTTGATGACTGCGTGGCGCATATCCTGCGGGAGGCTGAAGGCAATCGAATGATGCTACTTGCCCCCGTGTTGGAGGGGCCTCCATCCATGATTCGAGAGGAATTGCCGCATCTTCAGCAACGGGGTTTTCAGCGTATTCGTCTTCAGGGTGAAATCGTTGATATTGATGAAGATATGCCGCTTCCTTCCGGGGAGGACGATGTTCAGGTTGATGTTATCGTTGACCGTATTGTGGTTCGGGAGGACCAACGTAGTCGCATTGCAGATTCATTGGAACTTGCCTTTAATGAAGGGGATGGACAGGCCATCATCCTGTCACAACCAGACCGTGATTCACCTTTTGATGAGTTCACCGTTTCCCATCGCCTGTCCTGTAGGGACTGTGGGATTGGCTTTGATGAAATGACCCCAAGACTTTTCTCATGGAATCATCCTGTCGGTGCCTGTGAGACCTGTAGTGGGGTGGGGGAGACGCATCAGTTCCAGGAGGAATTAATCATTCCGGATCGCAGTAAGACCCTTCGTGGCGGTGCAATAAAGGCCTGGCGTTTCGGCGGTCCACGGGTTATATCAATGCGCAAGTCCATAATGCGTCAGTTGTGCGAACAACTTGATGTGCCAAAGGGGGCAACATGGGACGACCTTTCCCGTGAAACGCAGGAATTACTGCTTTATGGAAGTGGCGAGCGACCCTTTCTTTTAAAGACCAGGCGCGGTCGGCACCCGGCACGTGATCAACCGTGGATGGGAGTGTTCGCAGACTTGGGTGAGACTTTGCGTTCAGCTGGTGATGTTCTTCGCGCCCAACTTATGACGATGCAGGTGGCTTCGACCTGCACAGATTGCAACGGTCATCGACTCAATAAGAGAGCCCGCTCAATTCTTGTGGCCGGTCGCAGTTTTCCTGATTTTCTTTCCATGACAATTGTTGATGCTCACAATTTTCTTTCAGAGAAGCTCATGGGCAATGCTGACTTTGATCATATGGGCGATGCCTTGAATGGCCTCATGGAAAGGCTTCATTTTCTGCGTGAAGTGGGACTTCATTACCTTACACTGGATCGGCGCTACAATACACTGAGTGGAGGAGAAATGCAAAGGCTTCGCCTTGCCACTCAGCTTGGTATGGGGCTTGTCGGTGTTGTCTATGTCCTTGATGAACCCAGTATAGGACTTCACCCTATCGATAACCAGCGTCTCATTCAGTCCATGATTGGTCTTCGGGAGGGTGGTAATTCAGTTCTCGTTGTTGAGCATGATCCTGATACGATGGCCGCAGCTGATACCATTATCGAACTTGGTCCAGGCGCCGGAAGGGAGGGGGGCAAACTGATGTTCCAGGGGACTCCAGAACAATGTCGCAAGGATGAGGATAGCCGCACCGGTGCATTCCTTTCCGGTAGGGCCGTTGTTGAACGGGCTTCTCCAATACTGGATTCGTCTGGCCGAAATTTCGTCAAGGTAAAGTCGGCCTTCGAGAACAATCTGCTCAAGGTAAATGCATCTTTTCCTGTTGGGTTATTAACTGTTGTCTGTGGGGTTTCTGGTTCGGGTAAAAGCACGCTGGTCAATCGAATCCTTGCCCGGGCAGCTGCCTGGAAACTCAATCGGGCCAAGCAGATTCCAGGAAATCACAAGGGGGTCGATGGCTTGGAGCATTTTGAGCGTTGTGTTCGTGTTGACCAGGAGCCCATTGGCCGAAGTCCTCGGAGTAATCCTGCCACATTTACCAAGGTTTTTGACCAGTTGCGCAGTCTTTTTTCCAAATGCACTCTCTCCAAGGTTCGTGGTTATGGTCCGGGGCGTTTCAGTTTCAATGTCCGTGGTGGGCGCTGTGAACGTTGTGTTGGTGACGGTGTCATTCGTCTGGATATGCAGTTCCTTGCCGATGTTTATGTCGAGTGCCCCAGTTGCCAGGGGCGGCGCTATAACCGAGAGACACTTGATGTCAGGTTTAAGGGGCTTAACATTGCAGATGTTCTCGACCTGACCGTAACCGATGCCTGCCAACTTTTCCGGAAACAACCTGCTCTTGCCGGTAAGCTGGAAACATTGGTAGCTGTCGGGCTTGGATACCTCAAGCTTGGGCAACCTGCACCAACACTTTCCGGGGGGGAGGCGCAACGGTTAAAGCTTTCCCTCGAGCTTTCAAAGAGGTCGCAGGGGGGAACCCTCTATATACTCGATGAGCCAACAACCGGTCTCCATTGGGATGATATTCAACGTCTTATGAACCTTGTGCTTCAACTTCGTGATGCCGGTAATACCATTGTTGTCATCGAGCACAATCTTGACGTCATTCGCCTTGCTGACTGGATTGTTGAACTTGGCCCTGGTGGTGGAGTCGAAGGAGGCAGGCTTGTTTATGAAGGTCCGCTTTCTGGTTTGGCCAAATCCAAGACATCTCCCACGGCAAAGTTCGTCACTTAGACTTTCACTTTACATCCGCTTTACAGGAATACACTTTGGCTCGGTAGGAACCGTTCCCTGAACCGGGGTGTCCCTCTATGATTCCGATACTGTTACCGAGGCTTTATTATTCTGGACTTTTGCACGGATGCCAAATTTCTCCGCAACTTTTGCCACGAAGGGTTTCAAGTCTTTCGGTGTGTGGCGGTACCAGTTTCGAAGGTAGGTTGTGAAATCCTGTGTCTCATTCCAGACGGATTCATTTATGTAATGAACGGCACGCCAACCTTCAGGGTTTTTTTCGAACAGTGGTAACAGTTCTATGGCAATAGCTGCATTTTTACTTCTGTCAGTTGCTGCGGCTCTCAATTGCGGGGCTTGTTCAGCGTAGAAGGTTGCCAGATGTTTGCCTTCCGGAAGTCCATAGCGTTGAATTCGTTCTTCTGCATACTTGTTCAGGTTTGGGGCGTAAATTTTCCAATTTTGGTAGGGAGGGTCGGTTTTCCATGATTCTGACATGGCGCGGAGGGCAAAGAGGGAGGCAGTCTCGCAGAGTGTCTCCTCAAACCACTTGTTATTCGCATCCCCATCCTTGTATCGGCAGAGTATGTGCCCTATCTCATGTGCAATCTGGAAAGCATATTGGCACCAGTACCGTTCACCTGTATTCAGCTTTACAAAATATTCACCACGTGGGCCACGTTTGAAGAGGACGATGGGTCCTTCCTTCGAGCGCATTACCAGTATGGGGTGTAGGGCTTCTGGTTCGGCATACTTCCAGAGTGTGTTTGCCGAGGATGTTAGTACAGCCTGAATATCCCGTATTGAAACATCCCCCCAGTTTGTTCCAACTACCCGGATATCCAGCGGGTCGTTGGCCTGTACAGATGTGCACAGGATTAATATGGCCACAAGGGTCTGGAGAGGTTTGCCCATTAATTTGCAGGGATTTGCAATTTAAAAGTACCCTTTATTCTACGCCGGAACTCTTTTGGGGCGAGCTTTTTCCATTTACGGAAAAAAGTACTGAACCGATGTTGCTCAGGGAAACCACAGCGGGTGGCTATCTCCATTATTTTTAAGTCGGTATCCCTCAGAAGGATTTCCGCACGTTGTAATCGAAGTCGCTGGATTTCACGGTATGGGCCATGCCCAATTGTCTTTTGGAAGCGTAACTCAAGGGATCTTCTTGAAATGGCTGTATGTCTAGCCACCTCATCAACACCAAGATCCCTCATGAAATTTTCATCGATAAATAATTTGGCCTTTTCAAAGACGGGGTCGGTGGTCCCGGGTAATCTGGTCGAGTCCCTCTCTACTGTTGGCAGGGGGGGGATAAGAAATGAACTTGGTGGGACTACCTTGCCTTCAAGCTGCAATCGCAGGATATTTGCCGCCTGTTTTCCTATGGCATGCGATGGCAGGGGAATACTCGACAGGTTGATTCCTGCAAAAATCGATTCAAGGGGAGAGTTTCCAACTCCGAGGATGCCGATCTCGTTAGGGATTTGGCGGCCCGCTTGTCGACATGCCTGCGTTACGCTTCGGGCCAGTTGATCGGTGGCGCAGAAAATCGAAGTTGATGGTTTGGCTTCCCTTATGAAGGCAACTATTTCTGAGCGACTTGCAGTTGGAAGTAATCCGGGTTCCATTCCGACTTTCTTGAGTTCACGGGAGAATCCATTAAGGCGAAGCTGAGAAAAGTAGAGACTTGCATTGCCCGCAAAAACAAAGTTCTGCCAACCTCTCTCCAGTAGAATTCTAGCTGCATGCATACCCACTGCCTCGTCATCCACCGTTACCGTAGGTATGCTTTGTATCGTGGATAACCATGACAGGTTTACCATGGGTAGTTTTGGTTTTCCAAGTGATTTTAACCAGATATCGCTCATGAAGCTTCCGGCTAGTGCATCGATTCGGTCGTAGTCCAAAAGCTCCACGATCACTCGTTCAAAGTCATAAGCCAATGGCACCACCTCCCATCCATCCAGGGAGGAAGCGGACTCGCGGAGAGACTGGAATACCTCATTCGAGGCTGTGTAATCCAAGTCAAAGGCAAAAGCTATTGTTGGCATTGCGCAAAAACGTATGATAAATTTCGGAAATACGAAAAGACTTTTTTTAGTTATTTTGTTATAAATACAAAAACAATGAGTATTTCACCTCCTTTAATTGACGTGGTTGCCTGAATTTCATCCAAAGCCTGATCATATGAAAAAAGCACTTGTTACCGGTATCACAGGGCAGGACGGCGCCTACCTCGCTGAACTCCTGCTTGAAAAAGGCTACGAGGTCCACGGCATCATCCGCCGTTCCTCCAGTTTCAATACCAATCGCATTGACCATATTTACGATAACCCGAATCTGACGCTGCATTACGGGGACCTGACTGATTCTGTGCAGTTGGTAAAGCTTCTTTACGAACTTAAGCCGGACGAAATTTACAATCTCGCGGCCCAGAGCCATGTCCGCGTTTCATTTGATATTCCCGAGTACACCGGTAACGTGACCGGTATGGGGGCAATTCGCATCCTGGAGGCCATTCGAGAAGCTGGGTTGGTTGAAAAGGTTCGTTTCTACCAGGCATCCTCGTCTGAAATGTACGGTCTGGTTCAGGAGGTTCCCCAGACAGAGACCACCCCTTTCTGGCCGCGTTCTCCATATGCATGCGCCAAGGTCTTTGCCTATTGGTTAACCATAAATTTCCGAGAATCCTACAACCTGCACGCCAGCAACGGTATCCTGTTCAATCATGAGTCTCCCCTCCGTGGCGAAACATTCGTCACACGTAAGATTACACGCGCCGCCACAAGGATCAAGCTGGGTCTGCAGGATGCCCTCCATCTCGGGAATCTCGATGCAAAGAGAGATTGGGGGTATGCCAAGGAATACGTAGAAGCTATGTGGCTCATGCTTCAGCAGGATAAACCGGACGACTATGTCATCGCCACCGGCGAGACCCATACCGTCCGCGAGTTCTGTGAAGTTGTGTTTGAGCTACTTGACCTCGACTGGAATGAATACGTCAAGTTCGATGCCCGGTACGAACGTCCCGCCGAGGTTGAGCTTCTTATCGGGGATCCTGCCAAGGCCAAGAAGCAGCTTGGTTGGGAAGCCAAGGTTAAGTTTCGTGAATTGTGCAAGATCATGATCGATGCCGACATGGTGATTGCCAAGCAGGAGCTCATCCAGCAGCAGGCTCTCGAGAGCTAACACGGAACACCCAACCTTTTCGACCATGGGAGAATTTGGTAAAGTCTTCATCGCTGGTCACCGGGGCATGGTGGGGTCCGCCCTTGTGCGGAAGCTTCAATCAGTGGGGGAGAAGGACCTTGTTCTTCGCTCCCGCCAGGAACTGGACCTAACCAGTGAGGCCGCCTGTGATGCCTTCTATTCCACAGAGAAACCGGATACTGCCATCATTGCGGCGGCCCGTGTCGGTGGCATTCATGCCAACAGCACCTATCCGGCCGAGTTTATCCAGGAAAACCTCGCCATTGCCCTTCACAACGTGCATGCCGCTTATCGGCATGGCGTGCGCCGCCTTTTGTTTCTCGGTAGTTCCTGTATTTACCCGCGAGGTGTGGAGCAACCGATGAAGGAATCCGCCCTCCTTACCAACAAGCCCGAACCAACCAATGAGGCCTATGCCGTTGCCAAGATTTGCGGTCTCAAGCTTTGCGAGTTCTATCGCCAGCAATACGGTGTCCTTTTCCATTCCGCCATGCCGACCAACCTTTACGGTCCGGGTGACTACTACCATCCAGAAAACTCCCATGTGATTCCAGCCATGGTTCGTCGCATTCATTTTGCCAAGGAGGCCGGCGATCCCGAGGTTGTCATCTGGGGCACAGGGACTCCCCGCCGGGAATTCCTCCACGTCGATGATCTCGCCGAGGGCATTCTTCATGTTCTCCGTCTTGATAATCCCCCTGACTGGGTCAACATCGGTTACGGGGAAGATCTTTCAATCGGGGAGCTCGCCGAACTCGTCAGTAAGACAGTTGGTTATGAAGGGGAACTTACCTACGATACCAGCAAACCGGATGGGATTCCTCGTAAACTCATGGACAATACACTCCTTCGCGATACGGGTTGGACGCCATCCATTGGTTTGGAGGAAGGTTTGTCCACCGCCTATGGTGACTTTTGTACACGCTTGGCCGATGGTACACTTCGAATGTGATTTCCTATTGCTTCTTCAACCGGCCCCAGTGTTCTACCACGTTTAAACCCCTTCGATCCCTTAGCTAAGCTGTTTAGAGCGTATGCTTCACACGCATGAGGTCACAGGTTCGAGTCCTGTACGGTCCACCATCCTTTTTGTTATGTTCCTGTCGGTTTTGTTCAACTCAGCCTAGCGAGAACATTGTTACAAAGCTTTTGAAACTAAACTTGGGTTCCTTTGCTACCGGGGAACGCACTTCTTAAACGCGGTTCAATGTACCAGTATATCCAGCAAATGAATCGGTTTCGACGCCGAGCCTCTGCAGGATGCTCACGAACAGTTTCGCAAGCGGAGGTTCTTCTTCCACCACTTTACTATTCCACCCGGCATCACTTATGACTCCGGCACCGGGGAGGCTACCATCTTCACGAAGGCCAACAAAATTGAGATAACGGCCATTGGCAAACCCAAGGTTTTTTCCTCCCGCTGAAATAATTGGGTAATTTCGGGAGAGGTGAAAACTGCTGGATGCGGAACCGTGCATGGCAAAAGTATTATCCAACATGTTGCCTTCGCCAATTGGTTCGGTCGTATTCTTGAGTTTTGAAACGAAGCGCCCGAACTCCTCTGCCTGATAGCGGTTGTAAGTCCCGAGGTTTTCCCACCCGTCTTTCTTTTTGACGGCATGAGTCAGGCCATGAGCAGCGCCCAAATCCACGGCCTTGGAAAGCAAATCGTGCGGACCTCCCCCATTCTCTCTTCCCAACTGGAAAGTCGCGACACGTGTAGAGTCGCTCAAAAAGGCAAGATAGATCAAATCATACATGGTCTGAAAATATTGCTTCGCCTCTTTGGGGCCCGCTTCGAGATGCAGACTTGAAGAATCAACTTGAGGAAAAGGGGCATTCAACCATTGCTGGGCTTTGGTCAGTTTGACCTCGGTATCCCGAACCGAATCAAGATACTGCTGAAGAGTGTCTTGGTCGTGCTTGGAAATTTTTCTTCCGAGGGAACGGGTGTCTTCAATCAGAAGATCCAGAGCACTTTTCGATCTAGCCAACCGAGCGGATGCATTCTTGTCGCCGGCGACAAAAAGCATATCGAAAATTTGCTTGGGGCTATTCATCGCAGGAATGGCACGCCCTTCCCGGCTAAAGGATTGGGTTTGGGCGCCACGAGGACCTCCGATGCCACCATTTGTGGACATGACCAGAGATGAATGCCGGGTAAACTCACCAATGGATTCGGCGTATACCTGATCAAGGGATATCGAATTCCTGTAAGGGCCGTGTCCCTTGGTATCTGCACCAGTCAAATATTGGTCTGCGTTGGAGTGCCCGTGGACTCGCCTTACCGCGGGATGTGAAAGTCCTGAATATATCGTGATATCACTTCGTAAGGGCTCCAGTACATCCAATACCTTTGTTAATTCAAAATCCTTTTCTCCGCCGTGTGGAAACCAACTCCAATCTTTCCACGCCGGATCAGCCTTGACCGGTACACCAACCCCATCCGGGTGGTAAACGCTGAGAAAACGTTTGGGTGTTTCATTTGCTGGATTATCTGCCGCAAATGTTTCCAACCAAGGTAAAGCCAAGGCTATTCCGGTACCACGTAGAAATGCCCTCCGCCCGAGAGAGTTTGATTTGAAATCCATTGTCTGTTCCTTATATCTTCAGTATTCTAATAGTGCGCAGTCCAATTATTTACCGTTGAAAATACTACTACGGGTTAGCATGTGTATCAGGTCTGCAAGCCGGTCTCCTTTTTTTCTGAAACCTGCTGTTAAGTCTTCAATTTCGGCAAGGTCTGCAAAAGACAAGGGCCGACCAAGTGCATAAGCAGACATTTTGTGAACCATGGCACGGGCGAATTGATCCTGTCTTTCCTCGAGCAGATGGCGCTTTAGCCCGTCCATTCCCGCCAGGGGCTCTTTATTGAACAGCTCTGAGGTCGCGTCTACTGGTTTGTTCTTGATTCGTGTGCGGTATGATCCTGATGCATCATAGTTTTCAAAAGCAATTCCCCATGGATCGATCCTTGCATGACAGGAATGGCAAGCAGGGTCATTCCGGTGGGCTGAAATCCGTTCTTTCAAAGTCATTTTCTGGATTTCCGGATCGGCAAGGTCTACCTCCGGTACATTCGGGGGTGGGGGAGGTGGTGGATCATTGAGTATGCGTTCCAACATCCAGACCCCACGTTTAAGAGGGTGGGAATCCTTTCCATCCGAATTCATGGCGAGGACTGCGGCTCCTGTTAAAAGTCCGCCACGATTTTGTTTTATCTCGATGGGGGTTTTGCGAAATTGATAGCCGTAAATATTCCGAATGCCGTAGTGGTTTGCCAACCTTTCGTTGACCATGGCGTAGTCGGAATGAATGAATTCCATGATACTGCGATTGTGTTTCAGGACTTCTTCAAAAAAAGCTACAGGCTCTTCCTTCATGGCTTTCTTGAGCGATTCATCTGTAATGTGAGTCTGGCTATCCAGATCATCCAAGCCAAGCCATTGCCCAACGAAGTGCCGGGTGAATCGCTGGGACCGGGGGTCTGACAGCATGCGTTTGACCTGGGCTTCAAGTACCTTGGGTTCACTGAGTGTTTCTTGTTTGGCAAGTTTCTGCAGTTCGCCATCAGGTATGCTTGACCATAGAAATACGGATAGCCGACTGGCCAGTTCGTGGTTGCTGATTCGGGCTGGTTCAACTTTTGCTTTACCGGCTGCATGTTGAGTCAGGTACAGAAACTCGGGATGCGCCAGTACCGTTGCCAATACTTCCTGCATAGCTTCTTCAAACGTTTGTAATTCTGGTCGGTACTTTGCAAACAGACCAATAAACCGATCTACATCCTTTGTGGTTACTGGACGCCGCCAGGCTCGTTCCATAAACCGAACCAGTATTTCCCGACCATATTTTTCCTCGTCCCCTTTGTTCCTACTTTCAAAGAATATGTCCGTGTGTGTCTTCGGCGGCCATTGATCATGAAATGGAGCACTGATTACAATGTGATTGATGAGAACCTGAAGAGGTTCTTTCCCGTGGGCATTCGAGATATTTTTAATATGCAGGAATTCATCCCGTCTGGGAAAGGTTGTTGTCAGTTTGCGGAAGGGGTTCCGCTGGATGTCGGCCAGATGTATATCGAAGTGAATCAATTGGGGTTTGTCTGCTGATCCTTTTACCGGAATGTCTTTTTCACTGATGATATTGGAAAAATTTGCGTTGTTGCTGGTATGGGCACTCATACCTAAACGAAGGCTTGCATATTCATCAGGGTTCATTGAAGACCGTCCGGCTCGAATGCTTACCCGCATTACACCTTCGTCGGGAAGGAAACGATCCAAATTCCACTTTAATTCATTGGACTTTGGAAGTATCACCACAACAGGGGAATCTGGAAGTGTTTGGCCCACGACTGCATCGGGTCGGGGTGTCAACTTTCCGCCCTTGAATCGGGTGCCCTTGTTGGTTTTGGGGTTTACCAGATGAAGCTGGTTCCTGTTCCTGGCATAGCTTTCGTCATTTGTATTGAAGAATTTTGCTTTCTTATCGGCCGCCGCCTTTTCCATCTCTTCCTTCATCGAGATGATATAAGTGACCGGCTTGGGCCTCTCGCCACTCACTGTAGCCCTCTTTAGGGCCTTCAACCCGATTTTACGGTAGGTCTGAAATTGCATGGTAGACATTTGCAAAAGTTCAGAACTGTTTTTAAATCCATCCTCTGAATCCGTCTCCGGAGGAAGGTTTCTTGCCAAAGACCAAGGTAGTCCCAGCAGGTCTTGGAGCGCATAGTTGTATTCGTAGCGGGTGAGGCGGCGAAATGAAGAACGCCCTTTTTCACTTCGGGCTATTTGTGACGCGTACTGGATTTCTCTGGATAACCAATCAATAATTTCTGTTCGGCCTGAATCAGCTAATTGCGTCTCTTCATCCGGGGGAGGCATTTCTCCATTACTTAATACATCCATCACTTCAAGCCACCAATCCTTGTCACCACCATGGATTAAGTCTGGGTTGAGCGTGTCGATCCGAAATTTCCCTTTCTGTTTCCTTGGTCCATGACATCCAATGCAGGCTTCTGTTAGTAGGGGCTTTATATTGTCTTTAAATAATTTCAGGTTTGCCCCAGGATTTTGAATGATTGGGAGTTGAGCTTCGGGTTTTAGATAGATCGAGTTAAGGGCCCCTGCCTCCCTGATTTCTTTCAGTGTCGGCGGAGAGCCCAGTTTTACCCCTGTGAAAGAGAATCCTTCCAGACAAATTTCAGAAAACTGGAAATGGGTGGCATTATGGGTTTTAAGGAATGTAAATCTGAAAAATGGGTAAGATGATTTATTATTCAATTTGTAAGAACGCGATTGAAGCCGATTATCAAACAGGGGTTGGTTGGTTTTTTGGTCTAATAACGTCCATTTCGCACCATCCTTGGATCCCTCCAGGACCCAGTCTTTGGGATCACGGCTTGGTTTATCATTTCCTGAGGTGATCGAATACTCCCTTATGACTTTTCCTTCCCCGGGGAACTTGGCCATCCATACCACCGGGCGGTTTTCATGTAATCCGCACCACTTTGAATTTTTGTTGGAATCAACGCTTGATAAAATGCCTTGGGCGCCTGTCGATAAATGTTTGCTGGGGGAGTATACGGTTGGGCCGGCAGCTTGTATTGCAACTGCCATAACCAGCGGGATGCCTGTAAATAAGTGTTTCAAGTTTTAATAAGGCTGTTATTTGATAACAAAATAGATTTTGGCCAAGCGATGAGGACAGCTATTTTAGGGATGTTGAATCTTCGGCAAAATATAGCTGTCACTCAAGTAATCCAACGACCCCGAAAGAGGTCGGATTCACCATCTTGTTGAGTAACCTTTTGTCGGCTCAGTTACAAAAGCCCAGCCATCTCTCCGGTGCTGGTAGCAAAGGATTCTAATGGAAGTCCAACTTGATGAAGGGCATTCAGGTACAGGTTGGGCAATGGGTAGTTTTGTTTCTGGTTAAATGCAAGGTGCCGTCCGTGCTTGAAACCGCCTCCGGCGAACAGTACGGGGAGGTTCTTGTTGTTGTGACTGGAGGCATTACCGAGATTCGAGGTGAGTAGAACCATTGTCGTGTCCAGTAAGGAGGATGATTTGAGTTTCCGAAGGAAGCGGGCCCATTCGTTAATTACTGCTTGTTCGACTCTTGCGAGTTGCTGGAGCTTTTCCTTATCCTTTCCGTGGTGACTTAAACCATGGTAGCCTTCGGTGATGCCCTTGACGCCTTTAAGCTTGGCGTTTCCAGGCATATGAAGGGTGACGAATCTGGTGGAGTCGGTCTGGAGTGCCATCGCAACGATGTCAAACATGGCACGTACAACCTCGATCGAGTTGTTGCGATCAGGTCTGGGGACTTTGGTGCCAGCATTGGGCTTTGGAAGGTGAACCCAGTTTTCATTTATTTTGAGCCGGGATTCCAGATCGCGAACGCTGGTGAACCATGCATCGAGTTTATCCTGATCTCCCGGGCCAAGTTCACGTTTCAAGGCACGGGCTTCTTCGCCGATGATGTCCAGGATACTGCGGCCACGTTGAATCAGTGCTGTCTGGCGTGCTTGTTCACCCGGTAAGTCGTCGATGAAAAGTTTTGCGAAGAGCTTGGTGATATTTTCTTCTGCGGGAATCATGGCACCGTTCTCCGTGTAGGATGGACTGGTGGAACCGCCGGTATTCAAGACCAGGGATGGGAAGCGGGTTTCATGGCCAAGATATCTGGCCATGAGCTGGTCAAGTGATATGGTGTTTCGAGAGGTGCTTCCCCGGGTATTGGGGCAGGCAGTCAGTATACTTCCTTCCGCGGTGTGACCTCCTGTGACTCGAGGGTGAGAACTGCCGGAGACGATCGTCATGTCCTTTCGCAAGTCCTGCAGCGGCCGCAGATAGGGAGCAGGCTTGTAGCTCGTACCTTTTTCCTTGGGGGTCCAGTTGGGACCGTGCAGGCCCAGTGCGAGGCTTGCGCTGACGAACCGTTTTGCCTTGGGGTGTTCTTTGGGGGGAACTGCGAAGGCCGGGGTCATTGCATCAAGAAACGGTAGTGCGAGACTGATCCCACCTGCCCGGAGCATATGGCGACGATCTAATTTCTTGTGAGTGCTGATATGGACGTTTTTCATTTTGTCTTAAAGATGGAGCTGGCGAGTGCGCTATGCATAATCTGACGAAGATGATATTCTTGTCGCTTGGACTGGGTTACAATCTTTTCAAGTGCGGGACGATCGCTGAAACTGGGTGGTGCGCCTGTCGCGTAGGTGAGGAAGTGCTTGGCAAAGCTTTTAGTAAGCTGGTCGGGTTTTTTGCGATAGATTTCCTTCCATTCAAGGATATCCTTGAAGTTTTTTCCTTCCGGGGTGGTGCCAGTTGGTGAAACCTTTGCGGATTTGCTTCCCTTGCCATACTTGCTCCGCCAAAGGCCAACTGGGTCAAAGTTTTCAAGTGCAAATCCGGCTGGATCAATTTTGCGATGACAGGCCGCGCAGGATTCATTGTTGCGGTGTTTGTCCAATTGATCGCGGATGCTACGGGCGCCACGAATATCGGGTTCGACAGCGGGCACTTCGGCCGGGGGGGGAGGTATTTCCATGCCGAGTATTCTTTCGGCAACCCACACACCGCGGACGACGGGGGAGGTCGTTGTCCCGTTGGCGGTAACTTTTAGAACGGCTCCATGGGTGATAAGGCCACCTCGATCCGCCTTGCCTAGCTGGATCTTCTGAAGCCCTTCTCCGGGTTGCAGGTCAAGGTCTTTGATGCCATAGAACCGAGCGAGTCTTTCATTCAGGAAGCTGAAATTTGAGGCGACGAAATGATGCACTGGCAGGTTTGTATGTAGGATTTCGCGGAAGAAGCTCCGAGTCTCCGCCAGCATGGAGGCCTGAACAATGGGGTCAAAAGTGCGATAGAGGTTGGTGTCTGGAGAGGTGAAATCTATGTCCTTGAGATTGAGCCATTGGTCAGTAAAGCTTGCAATGAAGCGTTGAGCATGGGGGTGTTCGAGAAGTCGGTCGATTTCTGCGTGAAAGACGGCGGGATCACGAAGGCGTCCCTTGTCGGCAAGTTGACGCAGGTGCCAGTCTGGCATTGAGTTCCAGAGAGCATAGCTGAGGCGGGATGCCAGGGCGTGGTCGTCGAGTTCTCCGGGCCTTTCGTGAAAGGTTAACAGGCGAGGGGAGCACAGGATGGCTCGGTAGGCGGCCTTGAGTGCGTCCTCTAGTGTGGCGTTTTTCTTTTCGATTTCCTTGTGCGCAATGTATATATATGGGGCAGCCTGCGCGGAGAAGACCGGACGGCGAAAGGCCACATTTGCGAATCGGCCCACAGTCTGAAACAGGAAGTCCTTTTTTTCCTGGAGACTCTGGAGGTTCTTTAGAGTCGAGGGTGGATAGCCTGCCAGCAGTCGTTGACTGATTTCCTCGGGATTGCGATTTGAGTGAATGCGCTCAATTTCAATACCGGCATGGGCAATGCCCTGGACACCTTGTTTGACGAGGTTGCGACCTTTATAGGATACGTTACCGCCACCGGCTCCTGTTGAGGCTTTTTTCAAGGTGGCGTCAAGAGGCTTGAGTTCGAGCATGTGCCCTTTTTGAATCCAGGCTTCGAAAGTAAGGTCACGCTTTTTATTTATGGCTTCGACTTGGCCTATGCTGTATAGCATTGGGGCTGCGGAGTTACATGCGCCGGAGCGCAGGGTGCCCCAGACCGGTTCATTGCCACGGGGGTTGATGGCGTGCACTTTTTTGAGGGTTACACGGTACCAGCCCGATTCAGGGACCTGCGTTGTGGGCATACGACCGTAGAACTGTACTTTGATGGGGTAGCTTATGGATTCCCCGTTCCTGTGTTCAGGTCCCCGGTAGTTTCCACCGCCATACCTACTGAGGTCAGGTGGTTGATGGAATGTCTTATATGGCTTGGCTTTGTCGAAAGCGAGCTTGAAGGCTTCTTCCAGAGCAAAATCGGCTGCGTTGAGATAACCGGCAAGATTGAAATGGGAGAATTGCTGGCTTTCGGCTACAGTCTCGAAACCGTTTGTTGCGGTTTCCTCTGGCAGATGCTCAATTAGGGGTATGTCTATGCCGAGCAGGTCCTGAATTGTATATTGGTATTCTCTCCGGGTAAGGCGGCGCACGTGTACATTGCCATAGCGGCTTTTTTCCTTGTGATCAATTTCATGAAGGGCATGCCCTAGTCTGGCACGGAAGGCTGCAAGGGTCGATTTATTGGGGCGGGCTTTTTTCACCGGGGGCATCTCGCCATAGTGAACGCGGTCGAGGATGCGGATCCAGATTTTCAAATTTGTGGGGTCCGTCGGACTGAACCCGATGGTTTGCAGGTCAAGCCCTCCCTCACTTATATCCCCGTCGTGGCAATCATAGCAATGTTTTGCGAAGAGGCTTTCGATTTCAGCTGGATAGGAAGTGCCTGCCCGCAAGCACGTAGCGAAAATTAGCAAATGTGCGGAAAACATTCTGATGGTTGGCTGGATAATTTGCACAAGAAAATTTTAGGGAAATAAAACCATAACGTTCGCAGACAGACAATGATTTGTCAGCGTTGAAATTGGACTATCATCTTCTCTTCAATCTGGAGCGTTCGGGAATCTTGATGTCGTTCCCGGTCGGTCGAATACAAGGGGAAATTTTCTTTATTCTGAAATCCAGTAAATACTTCATTCGAACCATCCTAAACATCTAAACTGTGGGGATGGAATGGCATCATGCTGACGCTATAAATGGCTAAATTATATTTATGGTTCTCTCTTACACTTAATCCTTTTGAACGAGGATTCACGATGTTGGGTCTCATGGAATCCGGGCATTGAAGTTGTGCTTCATTGTTGGGGTTGAAATGGTATGAGGATGGTCAAGCCAGTTTGTATTGAATATTCGCTTCAAGAGCTTGAGGCGGGAACCATTGAGAGCATGGGTTTTGATAGGAATTCATTTATTGAGGACGAGGGAAACATCAAGGCATACTTGGCTCGGGCGGAGGACTTTCCTCCGGTCCGGTTGATTCATCGTTTGCGACCCCTTATTATTGACGAGGCTGTTGCTCCCAAGGATATGATCATTTCAATCGTTGATTCAGATAATGGGAGGCATTTTCACTACAATATTGAGCAGTTTCTTGAGGATACCTTGGGGAAACATGTCCCTCATCCGCCCATCAAGGAAGAAGTAGCGCATTGGATACGCTCACTTTAGCGATTTAGTTGATTCCTTAAAAACAGTGTGCGCGGCCTCTCCCCAGAGACCGCGCACGTTATTGTCTGCTTTGTGATCCTGTTTTTTCCTTACCTAGTGGAAGGAAATCCCAAAGTTATTTAATTGTTCCCAGGAATGGGGCCGCGATGAATCTTTAGGCCAACACCATCGACATAGTGGCCATCAAGTTCCTTTGATTCCTGTGGGTCATTCTGGATATTTTCATGCGCAGCGATCCTTAAAATTAAAAAGCTGGCTTTCTTGGGGATGTTGAGCTTCGCGCCCAGTCTTTCCCATGTTGATGGATCACTATCGCTTTCAAGAGAATTCTCAACACTTGCTCGCCTGTGAGAGTTTATATTTCCATTTAGTGATGGCAGTTTTTTCATGTCACCGGTGCATGCAAGTATTGCCACGCTAAATTGGGTGTCGGTTTCAGGCCCCCCTTGAACACGATTGAAGAACGCATCGGCTTCAGCAACAAGTCGCGTCATGGGGTATTTTTTTCTTAGGTTTCGTATATCAATTGTCTGTTGTTGCAGGGATTGAGAAGTGTTTGAAAGGGGATCGAATACCTCTGATTCAGGATACGTTTGTTCAAATTTAAGCATAAATTCACCATCATATGGATGGATTCCTTGATCTGCCCGGGTTACCAATGCTCTATCTCCTCTCCAGATTCCGGTTCGATCAGGTATCCCACCAAATTCCACGAGAGTGTTTCCCTCAAATCCCGGCTGGGCTAAGGGTTGCTCGTAGATAGTTCTAAGAGCCGGAAACCTGGTAGGCTCTGAGACGATATTTTCGACAGACATTGGATCCAGCCTAAGGGCTTGATTTGTTTTAAGCTTGTGCAAGGCATTGGGTTCAATGACATCAACTTCACCTTCAAAAACATGCGTTTCCATATGCCCATCCAGATTGGCTGATATCCCAAAACGAGTCCCAAGATCAATGACTTCGCCGGCCGGGGTGTGAACCTTGAATCCTCTTGCTCCTTCAGGTACTTCTGCAGACAATTGACCATGATGCAGAACCATTTGATCCAGGGACTGTAGGTTCACTTTGGCCGGTCCCTGAAGAAGTAATGTAACTTTGTTGAATAAATTTAGTTCCAAAAGCCCTTTTCCAATGGCTAATTCTCCGCTTTTGATAAACTGCTTTTTCTCAAAGATTCCAGACTGTACAAGTTCGTTACTCTGAAATCCTACTCGGGCCAGATAGGTGTTTGGATTTAACTTGGTTTCAGACTTGGTATTGGTCTTGTCCGTCACTGTTTTATCCTTGTCCGCAAGGGTGATCAAAAGCCCGACCGCAAGGCAGGCGGCAGAACTCCAGGCCCATGGGAAATTTATCACTTTCCTTGAGCTGGTTTTTCCGGGCAATCCCTCTTCTGCCTGACCCTGCAGTAGTGTTTCCCGCGTCAGTCCATGAATTTCTGTTCGTTCCCAGAAAGTCTGCCGGGCTTCTCCTGATTCAATCAACAGGCTTTCAAGACGATTGCTTTCATCTTCATGCAGGTCATCATCAAGATATTTCTCAATCAGTACTTCAAGGTCCTCTTTCTTCATTTTTCGCAGTCCTTCCCTGTTATTTGGTTGGAGACACATTTGCGAAGTAGGGAACGGGAACGAGTCAGGACAAGGTATATCTTGTTCACTTCCATATTCATCTTCTTTGCAATTTCTGAAGGTTTGAGATTTTCGAAGTAACGCATGTTAACAATCGCTCTTGCATTGGGTGCGAGGATTTTCATGCAGTTCTGCATGGCATTAATCTTGATTTGCAAGAGTTCGCTTTGTACCTCAGGGGCGTCCTTGAGAAGTACTTCTGCAACTTCACTGGATAGCAGCTTTTGCCTCCTTTGTGATTTGCGGTTTCGTTCAATAATCTTGAAGCGTGCGATTGTGAAGACCCATCCAAGAAAGTTGGTCCCTTCCTTGTAGTGCCTTGCTTTATCGGTAACCACGAGAAAGATATCTTGAAAAAGATCCTCTGCCTCTGCGAATTCTGGTTGTAGGGAGTGCAGGAAATTACGGATAGCCGGTGCATTCCGCAGGAATTCCTGCTGGACGTGCGACTCTGGGTCTTTTGCCGTGTGCTTTCCATTTTTAGTCTCCCCATCAAATTGGGAATCATTCATCAAGGTGTTTTTCAAGTAGGTAATGACTTGAAGATTGAAAATCTTTCAGGTGCATCTAATTTTTATTTTTTAGCCCGGAAGCAATTTGTCTTCTTTTACTCTTAATACGTTCATAATGCTTTATGTTTTTTTCAATAAACATTGTTATTAATAACTCCCATAGGCATGTCTTATATGCCTAAAGTATCGGTCATCATTCCTACTTTTAATCGTCTTGGTTACTTGCCCCGATCCTTGGGTTCCGTCCTTGCTCAATCTTATGACGATTATGAATTGATAGTTGTTGATGATGGATCAACGGATCAGACGGTTGATGCGATTCAGCAGGATTATCCGTCTGTCAACTTGATCGAACAGGAAAATAAAGGGGTGAGTGCCGCCAGAAATGCAGGTATCCGGGCGGCGTCCGGTGAGTGGATTGCCTTGCTCGATTCTGATGACGAGTGGTTGCCCGGAAAATTGAATTCACAAATGAATGCCTTGGAGTCACATCCGGAGTATCGCCTTTGTCACACCGAGGAAATTTGGATTCGTGATGGTGTCCGAGTCAATCCCACCAATAAATATGCCAAGGTCGGTGGCCGAATCTTCAAAAGATGCCTGCCGCTTTGTATCATATCGCCTTCTAGTGTGGTTTTACATCGTGAACTATTTCACGATGTGGGTGAGTTTGACGAATCCCTTGAGGTTTGTGAGGATTATGATCTTTGGTTGCGCATTACCGCACGCGAACCGGTCCTTTTTCTCGATCAGCAACTTGTCAGGAAATATGGTGGGCATGATGACCAGTTGTCCACCATGCACTGGGGGATGGATCGTTTCCGTGTTCGTGCATTACAGCGTATCCTTGATGAAAATTTGGTCAGTGGAAATGACGCGCATATGACCCTTCAGACCCTTGTGGGGAAACTGGATCTTCTTGTCGAGGGTTCCCGCAAGCGGGGAAATCTTGATCTTCTCCATGAACTCGAGCCGCAACTTGAGGCGGCTAGGGAAAACCTTACACGAAACATTACCTACCAGAAAAAAGCCCGTTAACTACCCATGACAGGAATGTTGTCGTGCCTCTGGTTTCTCCCTATAGTTTAATAATTAGCATGCTGTTCACTTGTTGCCCATGAAGGTCCTTTAAGGCTCTGGATGCATGCCCAATTTTTTCTGAAACGATAGCTGGTTTCGTGTTGGATCCCTACAAACGAGCTAATGTGAATTACAGGAGAGACTCAACGCAGATAGCATTTTCAACGATTCGTTCTTTTTCTTTGCCACCATTTGGCAATGGAGAAGACTGTAGCAAAGATACCAAGCAATCCTAATGTTGCATAGTTTCGATAGCGAACCTGGGTGTCCCTTACACGAAGGCTGATAACTGGATTGTTTCCCGGGTAGCTGAAGTCCAGTTGACGACCGCCTTCCGGCAATTGGATGGATAGGGAGTAGGCGCTTGTCTTAACAGGCGTGTTAATCCCCCCATATGCAAATGGAATCCCGGCCCCGCCGCCACCAACCCCTCCGAACGGGTCCTTGTCAAGAGAGTGAATTTCAGATTTATAAGTTCCGTTGATGTTTGCATTTACCGGGTTCCTCGAAAAAAGATTGTCCGACTTGAATCCTTTCAATCCATCGATATTTTCACTGATTCCATTGGGGCTATCAAGTAACTGCCCAGACTGATTGCGGGCATTGGCGATATTCTTGCCTTTACCTTGATAGTATCGGTTCAGCCGGTTGTCTGCGAGGTTTCCCAGTTGTTGTGAAAGAAACTCCTGTCGCTTGGTAATCTGTTGGGCACGCCCGCTGAGATCCATGATGGTGCCCCCGGACAAAGTGAGTTCTTGTTGGTTCTCCTCAGCCAATTCAGCCGATTCATTTGAATGAAACTGAAAATGCTGCTCAATCGGCTGCCTGGTTGCAATACTCAGAAGCCCTTGTGCGGATTGCCCTTCTGCATGCAACTGCTGCCGTTGCTGAACCGCTGCCGCCTGCGAGATTTGTTGTTGGGCTTGTGGAATGGGTGCAGGCGCATTCGTCCTGCTTTGATTGGGCGCATTTTGAACTGTCGTTGTATTCAGAAGTTCGCTGTTGCTACTGAAATCGACATTGAGATTGGCAACCTGACCGGCTTGTGCACTGGAGACGAATTCCGGCAGCCTATTAAGCACACCGTTTCTATCCCATTCCGAGATGCCCGGGTTGACGAGGCTATCGTTAAGAAATCCATTCAATATGGCTATGTTTCCGACTTCACCATCCTTTTGTTGAAGCTGCTCGTTAAGGTTCTTTAGTATCACTTTTTGTTGGGATATCTGACGGTCAAGCCGCCCCCGTTCCTCGTCATTGAAATCTCTACTGTTGCGTTCCAGACCCTTCTTGTTAAAGTCGATTTGCTTTTCCAGGACAGCCAGTTCCTTTGAAAGGCTTTTCTTGAGATAATATCCTTTCTTGCCATAACGCATCTTCCTTGAGGAACTTGATGAAATGCGTTTTAGCTGGTCCAGCTTTGCCTCCACACCCAGTGCCAGCAATTCCGTCGTTCCAGCCACCGGATCCATATTTCCCTTCGGATCATGGTATTCAAAATCCTCCGGTAGTTGCAGGGACCAGTTTGTTCGCTTTACAGGAATGTTTGTAACCTGGATTGCCGGTGGTTTGACTTTTTCACCGGATTTAAGCTTCATGCCAAGATTGCCGGCGAAAAACAGCTTTGCCTCAAAGGGCAGGCCAGCCACAGTTGTTTTTACCAGGGGAATTGCCACGCGCCCCAGACCCGCGCCTTTGGGGTAGACAGGCTTGACGGGCTGGCCATCCACTTCAGCACTCCAGAGCCTCAGGGGTTCCGGTACCATCAGTTCGATGAATTGCTCGGCCCGGTTTTGTAGGGAGAGGGTCACCTCATAAACACATCGCCCTGACTTGCTGATAAAGGTACGCATCGAGAGAAGGTCAATGACTGCCTCAAGGCGTTTTGTCTCCTGGGCATAGGTCAAGGCTAGTCTGGCATCCCATCCCGGTTGAAAGCTCTGGTGAACGAATTGAAGAGAGCGGCGAATTGGCTCATCCAGCACATCCTGCTGTTCTTCCAGTGTGGCGGCCCTTATTCCGGGAGAACCCATTAACTCCAATTGATGACGAGAAAAATTCTGTACGGCAAGTATGGCACGGTAGCCTGCATCAGCATTCGTCTTCAGCTCGGGGATATCCAGAGACGAAGTATCCGGCCCAATTTGTCTGGAAAAATTGACGCCGATGTCCACAAGGCCGGTGACCTCATTGACGAGGGATACCTCCCATTGGTGAAGTCCATCACCAATGGGTTTATGTTGAATGCCGCGTAACGCGGGAGAGACCAGGGCGACGTCCTTTGCGACAGTCTCAGGAAGCGTAAACCGCAATCGGTCCAGAGGGGACCCTTCCACGTTATATCGAAGACGGTAGGTGTAGTATGCCACCGTTTCTTCAACGAGCACGCCTGCCAACATTTCCAATCCCACCTTCGATGGTCGCTGGCTAATGCCAAGTTTCAGTGAGGCATCCATGCCATCGGAATCGTAAGCAAACTGAACCATGTTGACCTGTCTGGCATCCAGCCATCCTGAAACACTTGAGCGCGGGCGAGGGCGAAGGCTGTGTGATTCGAGCGTGCGTGCCTCAAGGGCCGGGGCCACCTGGACAGCGACTTGACCCTTTTGGTCCTCCATAAGTTGCCCTTCCGGGGTCGTCGCCCGAATGAGGGGAGCATTGAATGCCTGTAGTTTGGGTTCTTCGTTCAATAGTACGATGGCGAGGCTCGTTTTCAACCTGGCTACCCGATAGTCGACATGTAACAGATTCCCCATGCCTTCCTCCTGAATATGCCAACGTTCAATGTCAGGGCCCACCACGTTGAGTACATCGTAGCCTTGGGGGAGCAGGAATGAACTTCCGAAAATCAACCCGTCTTCGGCCTCTGCCGTCACATTGCCCAGAAGCTGGACTTCCTCCGGGGAGATTCGGATCAATTGTTTCAGTTCGGTCTTCGCCCTCCCGGATTTTCGCTCGACTTCCCACTTTAAGGCAAATGGACGGTAAGGCCATTCGTAGGAACCCTCGAACCTCGAGGTATCCGCGGACACATTCAAGGTCTGACGGGCGGATGCACGGTTGATTCGGCGACCTCCTTCGACAGAGTGTACCTTCATCCCAACGCCCATGGAGGTGTGGAGCTCCACCCGGCCAGATTCGCGGCCAACATCGCCGGCCCGCGGAAGCCAGATCCGTGATTCCACATTTTCCATGGGGAAAGGAGCAATCCACCGGAGTTGCAACTCGTGTTGCTTTTTTACTGCACGATGGAGTCGGACATCAACGGCCTGGAATAAGTTTCCATCCACTTGAACCTTGTTGGATGGACGATGGTCTCGGAGGTTGGCGCTCTGGAGCTCGCTCAAGCGTACCCCGAAAGGAAGAAGTACGTGAAACTGGTCCCGTTCCCCGCCTGAAAAACTGTAGTTTACAGTGGAAACACCAATCATTCCCCAGTGGAAGACGTGAACCTGGTGTGAGGTGGCAGCGGTCAGGGTACGGTCCTCTGAACCCGAGCCAACTTTTGGTCTCCATCGTAGATTTAGGTTTTGTAGATTTCCCACCGGCAGTTGCCATTCACTGTCTTTGCGGGTAGGTTGAAAAATGGTTCCAGTGGCTTCCAGTTCAAGTTCGGGGTCCAAAAGGTTCACATTTAGAATTGCGGCAGGCAACGCCGGTATCTTCAGGTTGACGCTGCCGGCGCGCCCCCGGATTTCAGGCTTGGTCACTCCCCGCACCTCAAGGATACCTTTGCCCTCATTTTTCATATGGAGGATAATGCCACCTTCCCTACGGGCCGCAACCGGTGCGGCGGCACCGTCAAGAAGCAACTCCTGCAGCGCCACATTTCCAAAGGGAAGTGGAAGGTCAACCACTCCGGGTGCATCGACTTCAACCGAGACTCGCAGCTTGATTTCAAATGTATCATCATTCACAAGCCGGCCTTCAAACACCGGTTCACGAAGAAAAACCCGTGCCGGTTTTTTGTGTAAATCCAGGGGTTCATTGGGATGGGCCTGATTCCAGAGCCTCACAAAATTTTCGTAGGGGAGAAGCACCCGCTCCTCCTGGCCACGAACATTCGGCCCCTCCTTCCCATAGGGAACAAGAATGGCTGGGTCCTCTGCCATGTATCCGTCCACGTGGAAAAGACCCATGGCAAGACCCCCCCAGGCAATCCGGAACAGCTGTCGGCGCAGGAAATGGCAGGCAGGGGTCTTGGCAAATAGTTTCCAGAGCCAGCACAGCAGTCTCCAGCCCAAGGCCCAGGATGGCCAAAGAATACTCCATATAAACGTGCCGATAAAGAACCCGTTGGCGAATTCACCCATGCCGGGAATCCAGAGAGTGGTCAAGGTTGACACCAGCAAAGCCAGCAACAGATAGATAGATTTTTGCCTAAAGGTCAGTTTCAACCACAACAAAAACCCAATTATGAGGGCCAATACCGTTCCAATGCCCGCATGATCGTTATGCCTTCCCTTGTGGGCAAACTTTACGATTAATTCCGGGTTTCCAAGTCCATGGAAATGTGTGCCACTCCCGGAAACGACGAGGTTGACTGGTAGCGTGAAGCGTCCGCGCATCCGGGTTTGACCAGTCTTGCCTGTTAATGTGCCTGCCAGGTCATAATCCTTACCAGCCACATCTTTGTTGGACATTTCTTTTTTGACTGGCCTGGTCGGTGATTTATTTGCCACAGGAGGCGGTGGGGGTCCCTGTTTTGTCGGGACTTTTTTGTTCAGTTTTTCACCTGCTTTCTGTTCCTCCGCAGGCATCTCCATTTGAATTTGATTAAAGCTTATGATTCCAATATTCTCCATCTCCGTCTTTCCGTCTTCGATGGCATCCATCATTTGTTTTGGAGCCATTGCATCATCCACATTAGCCCCGTCCTTCCAACTGTTCCTATTCCTGAAAATTGTGAAGAGTGTGGGTTCCTTTAATTTAAATTTCCCTGGATCAGTGGTTAGATTGGAATCATGGTCCGAGAGGCGGTACCCCACCGGGGGAATCACCTCCCATCGGGTCTCGTTGAGCGGGACACCGGGAAGTTCCGGTGCCATCAGCTTCAAGTCTGAGAGGTCGCTTGCGTCTCCGTGTTTAAAAAATACCACTGATATTTCCACAGGTTCACGGGTCAATGGGAGAGGTAAAAGGATACCTTCCTTTCCTGATTTCGGCTTGACCGGTTCACCGGCAACCTGGGCGGACCAAAGTTCTGAATCTTCCGGGAGCCGTACTTCAAGGAATTGCCGGGAAACATTGGCGACCTGCCAGCGTGCCTCCGTTTGTTGTGATCCCCGAATACCTACCTGTGTCTTGAGGGAGGCTTCCACAGCAAGGATCGATGGGATTGCATAATTCTCAAGTGTCCCCGAGCTCAATTTAAATTTTACGCCTGCACCAGAGGTTGTCTCCGGCAGGAAACGATGTGCAGAAAGAATTCTTCGCGCCTGCACTGGAAGTTCCGGCAGGTCGATGGGGTCAACTTCCCGGGTGCCTTCTGACGATACTTCAATCTCAAACTCCTCTCCTGCTTCAATGGCGGCGAACTCTGTCAGTTGATCTGCACCGGCAAGTCGCACCAGGGGCAGATCGAGATTTGGACCGTCCTGTGCCAAATGAAATTGTACATTGATCTGAAGTGTTCCCTCGACCTGCTTATCCAGGTCAAGCTGCCAGAGATTATAGCGGGCAATCTGCGATTCGGAAAGGATGAGGGTCTTCCCGCCCGGTTCAACAATGCGCCTTGATGATAATCTATGCCCTTGTACGGACAAGTTGAGTTCCTGCCCCAGTGATTTTTCTGCAAGGACAAAAATGCGCCTCACCGGGGCACGGGACACCTCAACCTTGATGCGGAATGCACCCCGCAGGCTACCGGTCTGGATTGTGTATAATCCTGCTGAAGTGGCTTTCATTCGTGGGGCGGCACGATTTACTGTAAGTGAAATTGAGTTGTTATTTGTCTCAACATATCGTGCTGCAGATCGCACTTCGTTTATCAAGCCAAGCGCCCCCAGTTTCCCTACATTGATCTGAGACCAGTCCTCTGGCAGATTCCCAGGCTCCACCTCCAGGTGTCCCCTGGCGACAAAGGCCACCAGCCCCTTGGTCTTTGCTGCCTCCAGGTCGATAATGGGATAGTCTTGCATGATTGAGTCCACGTTGGAATTGCCGGACAGGAAGGAGCTCCATTCAGGGGGTATCCTTCGAAGTACAAGCCCAATGCTGGCCAGTCCCTCAGGCGGGATTGATTTTGCAAGGTTGATCCGCAGTTCCTGACCTTCCGGAATATCTTGTATCCGGTAGTCAAAACCTTCACTTTTTCCGTCCAGTTTCACGGAAGCCAATTCCCAATCCAGTTCCTTTGAGGGAAGGTTGAATACAAGATGTGTCATCTCATGGCCAACGGCCGTTACCTCGAACTGGCTTTCAAGTGACAGTCCTGAAGGTGCGGCAACCAGTAGCTGGCGTTCATCACTATGCCTTTCAAGGTCGACCGGTGCGAACAAGAGATTAAGTCCCCATTCATCGCCCCAGTGGAAAAAGAGACGCCCGTTGGATGAGGTCAGTCCATTGACACGGCTGGCAGTTGAAAGGTCCTGCCGCAGGGAGTTTTTCTTCGTCTCCGCCCGGAACGTGCGGGAGGTTCCGGGGTCGACCAGAAGATGTCCGCGCTGGAAATCCGCGTCTTGAAGCACGAGTCGTGGACCGGGCCATTCAAAACCGGCCGGCGGGGCATGTGCCCTGAATTGAATGGTCTTGGTTCCGGTGGTGGAGTTGCGCAAATCCACCCTCAACAACTGGGTCCCATCTTTATCGTCCTTGACCGACCATCGGACGAGATCCGGCGAGGAGATCTCGGTGACTGTCCAGCCCGGATCCATCCTGAAGGTAAACTCCCGGATCCCCTTGCGCAGGACTTGAAGGGTTTGAAGGGAATCCAGAACCTGTCCGGCGGGATCGAGTGTTATCGTGGTCGCGGAGTTCCCGATAAGTATGGCACGCTGGTCATCTCGATGGCCGTTGCCAATAAGGACGCCCTGTATGTTTTCATGCCCGCCGATGGCAAGTTCGATAGTGGTTTTACCGGCTACGGAATCGTAGTCTTCTCGAAGAACGGGTACATTGGTATGGATCTCCTGGTCACCCGAAACCATCAGGGTAAACGTGCCGGAGACTGCTCCTGGAATCCTTACATTGAAGCGGGTGCCTCCTCCCGGCGTTTCCTGCAGGGGTATGAAACCCTTTAGGGAAATGTGATGTGTCCCGTTACCGGGGAGCCGAATGTTAAGCTTGCCCTTGTCGCCGAGCCACAGGGGTGCGGCATTTTCTGAAAGCTGGATGCGGTCAAAGCCAATCTGCTCAAACGGGAGGACCAGGTCGATTGCCTCATTGGCAAGCGAGACAAATTCCAGATCGCCGGAAAGACGCAAATATCCGTCCTCCATGATGGTGCTGTAACTCGCCTTGCGAATGGCGGCAACCCTGGGTTTTTGTGACTGGTTTTCCCGGGCTTTTACCAGGGTCCGAAGGTTTTTATACTCCATGGCATCAAGGAGAACAGCCTTGGGATATTTGGCCCGGACGGCAGACAGGTCCTCGATGGGAATGTGGATGCGACCTGGTTGCTCGTCGGAAAAGAGGCCAAGCGAGGAGATGACAAGCAGGAATGCCTTAAAGAACAGTCTGGAGTCTGCTGGAGAGGCAACAGGAATTCCGGGTCTTGCCCTGGAGTTTGCGAGGGAACGGTTCATTGCTCGTCTTCCTTCTGATCACTGGATGTTCCTAACCCGTTATCGGGATCGGGTTCAGTTGTTTCCTCCGGTTTCTTCCTTGCCTCTGCATCAAGGAATTCAGTTCGCCCGGCTTTCAGTCTCCTTGGCAGGGACCAAAACAGCAACTGGCCAATCCATAGGAGAATGACAAGGGCGGACGGGAATAATATATGCCTGGCTACGGCTCCTGCATACAAGGGGTGGAACAGGTACCATAGGCCGGTCAATGCAATCAATCCAAGTGCCACCCGTACACGATCATGGTAACCAATCCTTAAAAGGGCAATTCCGGCGGCTATGACAAGGACCCATATGGTGACTGCCACAGTCTCCTTCCTCTTGAGATTGAGCTTCAATTCCGCTGCATCGCCCTGCTTTTCAAACTGGTGAAGTTTGCCCCTGGGGTCAAAACCGGAGGCGGTGTTGGTATGTCCGGAACCGGTTTCGTTGAAGATGGCCTGGAGACCGCTGTCGTATTGAGGACGTTCAAAATTGCGATCATAACTGAGAAGCTGATGATCCTCGGGTGCCCACAGTCGCCACCACGTTCTTTGTACGGGGACGCCTTCGGGTAGGCGAGGGGCGGGGAGATTTTTCGATGTTGCCTTATCCAGTCCATAGGTGGTCTCAAGAACGATCTTGCTGACTTGGCCGGCGGAAGGTGGCAGTCGTACAATCCGTGAATCGTTATCTTCAGCGGCCTCAACCTGGATCTCCTTACCGTTGAGCATGAATGCATAGATGCGGGTGTTCTCCGGAAAGGTGACCTTTAGACGGTCACCACGATTGGAGGAGAGGAGGAACAGGGATCGCCCATTGAGGGCTCCGTCGCGCGCCAGGGCCTGTTCATGGATGGCGGCATTGATAATGGCTGTGTAGACCTCCGCATCTTTCTGGAGGACTACGGGGAGGGCCAGCTTGAAGGGTGGCTTGTCGCTACGAAAGGCGAGCACTGCATTTTTGCGGTGACTGGCATAGGGGATATCCCGGGGACTGGAGGGGTCTGCAGGTTGCAGGTTTTCCATCTCCGGCGTGCCGATGGCAAGGTTGGGTGCCTTGGCCACGGAAATGGAACCGCTCTGCCCGGCCAGCCTGCCGGCTGCAAGGATGGGGAATACGTTCACCGCGTCTCCTCCTTCGGCCAGGGCCTGAAAAGGCTTTCGCCAGTTTACACGCAGGTCATAAAGGCCTGTTCGCGGGGACTGAAGAACGATCTTATGATAGATCCATTCCTGTTCAGCTTCTGTTCCCTGGTCCGGTTCAGACTGGTCTTCGGGCAGGGATTCAATGCGGGGTTTTTCCTTTAGGTCGGGTCCGGTTATCTGCAGTCCGGCATCGGCCAGGCTGGCGGGATACTTCAGGTAAAATGTGTCCGCGGGAGCATAGCGAACCTGATAGCGGATAATGGCTTCGTGACTGACGTTTCCGGGGCGGATTTCAACATTGCGAAAAAACTCGGCGGAAACCTGTGCCGGCTTGACCGCAAGCTTGAATGTGGCTCCAAGGGGGGCATCCAGGTCAACGGTACTATAATTGTATGACATGACGGCGTTAAAGCCGCTGCCGGGATTGGGTTGACGTTTCCCGTAGGTTCGGACCGCATCCCTTAACGGCATGGACTTCAACTGTTGGAGGTTGCCTGTCTCGGCCCTGAGGGCTTCGGACACATACAGAATCAACTGTCCGCTGTAACGGTTTAGGTTTTCCTTTTTTGGAAGTGGTAGATTGAGTGTCACAGGGGCATCAGTGGCTGTCAGGGGTTTGCGCAATTGAACCTGGAGTTGAAGCAGGCCGCTGGTTTCCTTTCGCAGGGTTGCTGTCAGGGTGCGGTCACCGGCATCTCCCTGGACCTCGAAACTTTCGATTGTATTCTTTGGCCCGATATCCTCCACCTCCCAGCCTTCAGGCAGGGACATGGCCAGGGAGAAGACTCCTGCGCGCTCTATCTGGTAATTTAACTGCCCGTCAAGATTGAGGGATTCCTTGCCCACCCGAAGAGTCCAAAGCTGACGGAGGTTGATCCGGGGTTCCACCACACCGGTACGGACTTCTGCAGAGTAGTTGCCTGAAGTAAACCGGTAGGCGGAAATTCCTGAAATCTTGCGCCATTTTTCCGGTAGTCGGGTTGTCTCAACACGGACAAGCTCCTCATTCAGTTCTGCAAGCTCCACCGAGCGACGTGGAGCATGGGAGACCCCAAGCAATCCGGAGAGACGAAGGGCACCCTCTGTGTATATCGGGACCAGCGGAAAGTCGGCCTTGGCTTCCTTGAGGAATTTTTCCATTCGTACTTTCAGTCGGTAGCTGTTTTCAATCTCAGAGAACAGGCTGACATCCAGGTGGTTGTGCCGGGTTTCCTCCTTGTTCCCGGTAGGGTCCCGGAGATTCCATTGCTCGAGATTTGCCCCTTCCACAGCCACGACCCGATAATCCGATGGGACGAGGATACGGAAATTCTTCATGCCGCGCCTGCGAATTTCATACTGGAAGTCAACCTCGTGCTGGAGGAGTGCCTCGCCTATCTGGAGATGCTGGTTCTGCGTGGAAACAAGGACAGGGTCCAGATCGTTGGCGGCCTGACTTTTCGGCGCCCAGCTCAATTTAACGCTGCCTGATTGTCCCAGGAATGCCTGCAACCTCGTGGCCTTGCCCTTTCCTTGTTGTTCGGCCTGTGTCGTCGAGGCGGCAAGCATGGGCTGGACATCAACCTTGAGATTCTCCTCGGGGATGGTCAGGTCAAGGGTGTTTATTGCCGCCGTGGGTATGGTGAACTGCAGCAGGTTGCGTCCCGGTTGGGTCACGAGTTGTCGCACAAAATCAATCGTGAGAATTTGCCTTCCCGGGCCTTTGGCGAGGATTTCATAGTTGTTTTTCTGGAATCGGATGAGCGGCTTTTCGACTTCATCACCAGCATTTGGAGCCAGTTCGACCGAGGAAACCCCAACCTTGCCAAGCCCGATGGGCACGGTGACCCAGCCCTCCTTTAGAATGTCGACGGTAAGCTTTAGCTGGATGTGGGCCAGCTTTTCCTTGACCGTTCCTTTGAAGCGGGCCGCACTGACCAGGTGGGACAGGTCGGCATCCTTTACTTTTGCCGGTTTACCCCGGGCCGCTTTCCAGAGGTTTTGAAAATCCTCGTAGGGAAGAAAGACTCCCTGATTCTTTTTCCCCAGGACGTTTTCAAGGTCCTTGTAGGGGATGTAAACGCGATCGGGAAGGGGGTTTGCAGACTGGCCCTGCAGGAGGGGACACAGGCCAATTAAAAAAACAAGAAGCTTTAAGATTTTCATGGGAATGGAAACTTTCATGACGAACAAGATGTCATAGCCACCGTGAACTTGGGACAATCGCTGTTCAACCCAAAAAACACAGCTATTGCGGGTGCCCGAATATTACCCGGGTCTGCGACATAAAGCCGTTGGCCCCGGTTGATCCGTCGGGCAGGCACACAGGTGCGAAGTCGGTGGGCTTGGCTATCCTACTCAATCCGGACGCGGAAGAAAACTGTCCTCCTGGGGTAGGTGAGAGGATCCCTTTTTTTGTCGTTTTGAACAGCCTCATACTGCGCCGGCGGGAAGTTTTCCTCCAAATTATTATGGTCTTCATGACATGGTTGGAAAAGTTTATGAATGGTGCTGGGATTGGACTACTTTCCGCAATAAGATCGGTGGATCTCGGGATAAACCATCCTCTGACCCTAATTTCAAGCGGGTTGCACGGGGAGGATCCTTGATAAGTTGGGCAAGGAATTTACGGGTCAGCTATAGGAATCCCTTCCCGGCTCGCTCCAAGAATTTTAAACTCGGTTTTCGTTTGGCCCGCAGTATCCCTTAGAATGCGGCTTTTTTATACTTGTTTTTCGCAGATAAAACGTAGGCTGGATTGCCGTTTCCCTCTCTCTTTCATTAAATACATTTTTTGACCCCGTTTATCCCGATTAATTTTCTTGAAGGCATTACTGTCTTTTATATGTTTATAACGTTAGGTAAAAAATAAATTGCCTAATTAAATAAAACATAAATATTTCCTAAAATGATTCAGTTGTCGTCCATCATTCGTTACGAGGTTGAGCGCTCCGGGATATCCAGGACAAAGCTTGCTTCAGCGGTTGGGATCTCCCGGACATCGCTTTTTCATATTCTTCGCGGCACGGCCTTGCCCAAGCGGGCTACATTGGACCGAATCCTGGAGCAACTTCGTTTGGGTGCAGAGGTTTCTGCTGAAATAAACCATGCCTATGAGTCTGACCGCCTGAATACAGTCAAGAGCAACCGGAAGGAGGTTCGTGCAGCACGGGACCTTTTTCGTGCCAGCCTGCATGGTTTATTGAAACCCTCCTTTTCCTGCCGGGTTGATCCAGGTGGAGTTCCTGACTTCCGGGTCACCATAGGGGACGATGAGTTTCCTGTCTTCGCCGAGATGAAAATCGTTGATCATTACAGGGTGCTGGGTAGGACCCAGGTGGTTCGATCCGATGATGACGGGCTTGGGTCTGCCAGATGGAAGGCATGGGTATGCGTATCGGTCTTTGAACCGATTTACGACAAATATCAGCAGGATTTTGAACCGTTCAACGTGAAGATTGTCACACCGGATTCCTTGATTACTGAGTTTTCTGAAATGAAAAAGGAGGCACCTGTGCAGTCATCTCAGCACGTGCTGGATAATATCCTCTGCATCACCTGATACCAGCAGCAATATCAGGGTCTACAGATCCAGACCCATTGGGATTCCTGCTTTGCGAATACACCCGGTGAATCCAGTCGGGTAAAGCGATACACTCAGACCATGTAACCGGGTCAATTGAATGAAAACTTACTGAAATCTCTACAAAATCGAGTTTGCCATTGCAAAGATGTATCGAATGTAAAGAACCCCTGACCGTTTTTTAGTAAATAGCAGATACTCATGATCCATTTTTCAAGTTTCTATAACCTTTTAACCCGAAACATTCTGGCAATCGGTATTTTCTCAATATTGCTGTCCCCGGCCGGAGCCAATGATCCTGCAGGCAACAAATCAACTTCGAGCTACACCTGGACCACTGACCACATGCAGTTTGGGGTTCGTTGGCAGCCATTTGCAGGTCGTCCTGAGAACAATTTATACGATGCCAATCGTCCTGTCTTATCTCAACACAGCAGTTACGCACAGTTTTGGATTAACTGGGCAGCAACTGAACCTCGCGAGAACAATACCAACTACCGAAATGCAATGTCGGGTTACCTTCACGCCATTGACCAGGCAGTTAATATTTGCGCATCCAGAGGAATAAAGGTCGAGTTTGTTATGTGGCACTGTCCGGCTTGGGCTTCAGAATCCGGGAAAGCAGGACCTTGGCGCCCCAAATCTGGAAAATATGCGGAGTTTGTTACCCGATTGGCTAGGCATTTTAAGGGTCGTGTGGGTGCTTATCAGCCATATCATGAGGTCAACATGCAATCCATGATCAATGATGCCGACATCGATTTCGTCATGTCTGAAATTTTTCTACGAGGTGCACAAGCGATCAGGGCAGTGTATGCCGAAAAGCCAGCTAAGCCCGTCATCATCTCGACTTCGGGTACTTCTCCCTGTGAGCCATGTGGTGTCTTAAAGGGACTAAAAGGAGGAGGAGCTGTCGCAGTTGATGATTTCTACAATCGTCTTATTGCCAACAAGCCATTGATGGCCGTTATCGATGCGCTGAACTTAAATGTTTCTGACCATGCCAACGGATATGGCAGGATGGATGGCAAAATTATCCCGAATGTATGGACCCAGTACGATCTGGCCCGAAGAAAACTCGACATGGCCGGCTACCACTCAAAAAAGATTTTATCCTCTGAGTCTTGGGTCGTGTGGGATAATTCACGCAACAATCACGACATAAACAAGGATGGGAAAAAAGATGAGCGTGATGCCTTCGATAAGTCAGTAACCATTATAGGCAAGATGCTGGAGCGAGGCCTAAACACCATTAATCTACCATGGTCAGATAATTCAAGTTCATGGTCCATGGGTTTGACAAAGAGACATGACTACAACGGGCGGATTAAAAAACTGAATCCTGATATTGTGATTCCTGCACGGGGAGGGGGACCAGATATTGTAACATCCAAAGTGGCTCTTGCAGGCACGGACAAGAATTTATATTTTCACAGAAAGATCAGAAAAGAGGAGAATGATTTTTCGGTTAAGAATTTTATCGATCCGTCGGACCCCAATCACCTGCATTACTACGTCTGGAGATGGTACAGCCAGATTGCTGGTGGCTCAGACGAAGTTATACGTCATGCTATAGCCGGCGAAGCTGGTAATGATATAAACATCTCGGGTCTTGGAAACTCTGGTAAGGAAAAATACAAGATCGCCTCCTTCAACCGAACCAAATCAAAATTTACAGTCTTGGTGTACTCGGGTGGCGCAGACGGGTCTTCTCGCATGAAGGTAACGATTCCCTCGACCATTCAAAAAGGAAATGTCTACAACAATTCATCTTCTCTAAAAGACTTCAGGGGGGAAGGCTTTGCTGATGGAGATAAATACCAGGCTATTGTGGTGACAAAGAATATCAGCCGTCAAAATGGATCGGACGAACAGGTCTCGGTCCAGAAAAGCAAGGTTCTCACTGTTGCCAATGGAACCCTGCAGGCAACCGTTGGAAATATCCGCAAGTTTACCTCGATCGAGTTTGTCAAGGTAGAGTAGCGATCGCGGCTTGTAAATTCTTTCGGCTTCCAGTTGTTCGGGGAAATTCGAAATTTCTCACGGAAGGCTTATGTCCAGCTTGAAGAAGCTCCGCAGGCTTGAGTTTGCGTCGATGTCATGCTGGATGTCCTTGCTGGAGCTGGTTCCCGTTGTATCCAGGATACCCTGATAGGGCGTCCACCCGTCAACAAGGTTGGGGGACCAGTACAACCGGTACAGACGGTTGGTGATGATCGGATAGCTAAGCTTGAAGGTGCCGTCTTCATTTGAATGGAGGGATATTCCCGGTCGGGTGTGTGCATCCCCCTGACCGGGGTTTAGCCCCAAAAGGAACTCGTTTAGATTATTGACGCCATCACCGTCAGGATCCCCGTTGGGGCCGTTTTCGGGGTTGGTCGTCCCGTCGTCGTCAAAGGCCAGACCATTCTCGTTTTCCCATGCATCCGGAAGCCCGTCCGCATCAGAGTCATTGTTGCCGGAGAACATCTCCAGCGCGATGGTAAAGGTGTTGGCGGTGCTCTCAACCTCGATCTGGTGCGTCTGTGCCTGGTTTCGCATGGGGAGGGTGTCGGGTTCAAATATATCGGTGACCTTTTCCCCTGCATCAAGGTTGGCCTTTGCCCCGGATAGACCCTCACCGTTATAGCGGATGGCCGTGGTGACGGTTTCGCTGAAGGTGGCGTTCTGAAGTTCCGTGCGGGAGCCATCGTCCTTTAAGCCGGAAAGGTGGGCCTGCCCGTTTATCAGGAGGTCCTCCAGGTTTGGGGAGAGACCGAAGCGCACATAGAGGCGGTCAATGACCGCACCGAGGGTGTATTCCGCATGAATTTCCGTGGCGGAGTCCTTGATGGTGAGTGTTTTGCGGATATGTCCGTCCGGCGAGGTGAATGTCCATGCGGCACCCTGGGCCTCGGATGCGGTGTACAGCGCATTGACATAGTCGGTGTCCGGCCCGGCGGCCCACCAGTCCTTGAACGCAGATGTCCGACATCCTCCACCCTCCACTTCGGTCTCGCTATTGGAGTAACTGAGGAAGTTGCCGATCACCTGGTGGACGGCGGCGTTTGAGGGTTCCCGAACCCAGGCTGCGACCAGACGACCACCGAGGGCCTCGCATACGGCAAATATGCGATTGTTGCGGAGTAGGTATTCGTCCTCCCCGTCGAGATCGACATCCAGTGCCAGGGATGAGGCTTGTTGCGGAGGATCGTCCGCCCAATCGGCAACGTGTTGGTAGATGGCTGCAAACCGTGCCTGTGACTGGAGATTTTTTGAGAATGCTGACAGAGCCTGGCTGTCGATATCCGGCCAAACGTAGTCCCCGGTGCTGTATTTGGTCAGGTCGTTGTTGGCCTGGTTGTGAAATGCGGTCAACTGCATGGCGGCGTGCACGGTTCCTCGGGCAAGCCTTTGCAGAGGGGAGTCATCCTCCTGGATGGTTTCAACGGCCTTCCATGTGAGGTCAGCGAGTTTCCCGTCCCCTGCGCCCTGCGTACCGAATGCATGTGGGATAGCCTTGCCGGGACGGCTCTCAAAGACTTTGTCCCGCAAGCCTTCCTCAACACCGGGAAGCCCGTTGTACCAGTTGCTGAAATCATCACCGGATGCGTGCTGGAGCCAGTCATGGGCAACGGTGGGCAGGGTGGGGGACCCGCGGTCAATTGCATGCCAGTTGTCTCCCCGGGCATCGCGATCGATATCGATTTCCCCGTTTGCGATCTGCTGGGGGGTGACCAACTGTATCCATGTCTTGTTGGCGACCCAGCGGAGGGAGGCGTCATAAGCGGCTGCATTGTCCCAGTCCTGCAATTCGTCCCAATGATGGTAAAGGACGATGACCTGGTCCTGGGTGGCGCTTCTTGCCTTGCGATGATAGAGACGACGGAGTGCCATGGGGAGACCATGGTTGTCATTGCTGTAGCGGTAGTTGGATGCCTGTTCATTGATCAGGAAGCAGTTGACCCCGTGGTAGCGATTGAGACGATAACCGTCATTAGAGAGAGCTGCCATACGTCCCTGCCACTTCCAGAAGTGGCGCATCTGGTCGATAAAGGTGTGGCTGAATCCCATGGAGCGGATTCTTGAGAAAGCGGTGCCGTTGGTTACGCGTTCAGGTGTCCAGAGTACTGAGGTAGATGGATTGGCGTGGTAAATCCTGTCCAGGAAGTGCCTTGAGAGGGCGATGTTGTCGCGGTTGAAGTCGTCTGAGAAGTATTGGATGATGTGATCGGAAAATGTGGTTCCAAGTAGGCTTGCCCGTCCATCCTGGGCCAGGAGGGAAAGGCGGTCATTGAAGGCGGGACCGTCCAGCCAGGGCTTGTTGGCGGCGGGGTCGACTGCGGCCCATTGTATGGCGGATGCAAGGGTGGGAGTGATGTGGAGGGCGAAGGGTACACCGAAGACCTCGTGGGCATCGAGGGTTCGATGGTAACCGGTGGAGTGACCGGTGTTGATCAGTTTATGGATTTCGTTGCCGGGCAGGATTGCGTGGTTGGAATGCACAAGCAAAATGGCCTTGGCCCGCTTGCGCTGGTCGGGGTAGCGCCCCATGTCGTCCACGTCCATGTAGCTGGAAAGCTTTCCATTGGCGGCAATATGGGCCTGGTCGGACCAGTAGTCCTCGGCAAGCCAGTCATCATAAATACTGTCCCGGATATCATTTCTGCCGCCGAGGTCGCCGGCGCCGGAACCGCTGTTGGCCGTTCCGTCACGGGTCGTGAAAACCTGGAATCTTGGCTTGCTGCTGCCGTTCCATCCGGCGTCGAGAAGGGACTGCCGTGAGATGGAGAACTCGACGGCATCCAGTTCGGAGTTGAAATATGCGTCACCAAAACCGCCGATTGATTCGCGTCCCCGGGCCACCACCCCGGTTGTGGAGAGGTCCTCGTTGGCCGAGTTCGTGTTTTTTACCGGGTCGAGATCGACGAAGACACGGCCGTTGTTGGATTGGTAACAGGCGACGACGACTTCCCATCGCATACTGGTGAGAATGTCGAGTTCATCAGGCAGGGCGGCCTCACCGCTGGCCGTGTTTCCCGTGTCGATGACAACATAGATGTCGAGATATCCCTCCTCGGCAAAGGGTTTTAGATCGTGGAAATCGAGCCGGAAGTAGTAGTTGCCATCCGCTCCGCCATCCCGTGCGTGGAAGGCCACAATGTCCCGGGAGGAATCAAACCCGTCCCCGGCGGGGAAGATGTCGCCATCCTGCTTGTTGGAGCCGTCCCCTTCAAATTCATCCAGTGCGACAAGGTCGTCAAAAGTCCAGTCGGTGAACTCGTTGCGGTTGATTGCGAGTCCCCTGGCCACCTCGCTGCCCGGGCCGATCCGGATGCTGTTTGCGACCGGGTTGACGATGCGGTCATCGATCAATGGGCGTGTGCCGCTGGATTGTTCCTGGGTATTGGTGAACCCGTCCCCGTCCGGGTCTCCACCCGGTTTTTCGTTTGCCGAGCCATCGACCGGGTCCGGGGTTCGAAGGTTGTCGGTGCCGTTGTCGAGAGGATCCAGTCCGTTGGCAACCTCCCATCCGTCGAGAAGTCCGTCTCCATCGGTATCGCGGTTCAGGGGGTCGGTCTCTGTCCATTCCTCTCCCGGGTCGTGGGATCGGTCACGATTTGAATCTCCGGTTATGTGGCCGTCCAGGTCCTCGTCCTCCCCGTGTCCGTCACTGAGTCCATCGCCGTCGGTATCCGGGTTGTTGGGGTCGGTCTCAAGCCAGGTCTCCCCATCATCGACCCTGCCGTTTGGCCAGGCACCGCGGGCGTGGGGATTGTTTTCTGAAGGATCCAGCGGTGCGCCGTCGCCATCGACCCATCCGTTGTGCACGAGTTTGTCGAATTCCAGGCCGTTTGCCCAGGCGGGGTTGTAACCATCTTCAATGCCGTCCCTGAGTCCATCGCCGTCGGTATCCGGGTTGTTGGGGTCGGTTGTGGAGCCCTGCAGGACGTCGGTGCGGCTCCGACTGTATTGATAACCCGGGATGGAGCTGTTGTCCGGGACGGTATTAAAGAACGGGGGATCGTGATCCGGTGCAAAGTTTTTTGTGCCGTCCCCATCGGTATCCCGGGAGGCGATGGTGCCATGGTCAAAGACTCCATCGGCATCATCATCCTGAAAAGGCTCGGAGGTTTCGCCCGCATCATGGAGACTGTCCCCGTCCGCATCAACAAAGTCGAACTTTAGGTTCCCTGCGCCAAGGGTTTCCTTTTCATCGGTTCCGGGGTTGTCGTAACCGGAGTCCGTGAAGGGTTCCCCGAGGGATTCCTCGGCCAAACCACGCCAGCCGACCTCCAGGGCGTCCGGGAGGAGATCGCCGTCACTGTCCGGGTTTAACGGGTTGCTTCGGCCAAAGGTCCTGGAAACGTGGACCTGCGCGTTGGTCCAGTCATCGGGATTGCTATCGGGTAGATTTTTTAGGGTGACCTCGTCGGAGTCGGGGAGACCGTCATCGTCATCATCATCGTCGTTGGCCACCTCCGGATGAAGCTGGAGAAACCTTACGGTCACCAACCTTCGTGCTGTGGCCAGGATTTCCCCTTGCTCCGTGGCCCGTACATCGACACGAAGTCTGCCCTTCCCCTCCGGGACTCCGGACCAGAGATAGTCCCAGTTTATTTTGCTTCCCGTTGTTCTTGACTCGATGAGCTCAAAAGTTCCAGATCCTCTTTCCCAGGTAAGCTCGAGGTGCCCGATGTCGAGGTCGGTCTCGATCCTGACAGGTGCCTGACGTTGTCCGAGATCCGGGTTGGCCACAGCGGGAAGGATGATCTCGTAGGGCTTGCCATCGCTGTCGAACGCGGGCGGGGTGGTGATGTTGAGGAACGTCTTCCGCACGGGGAGGGCCTTGACGAGGCGTTCGGCCTCCAGATTGATACCGTTGCGCGAGTGTTCAACAGCGAGGTGATGGAGAAAGGAGGGATCGCCGTTATAGAGCTCCGGCAGGGGAAAGGAAAGGGCATGGTAATCATCGGTCTCATTCCAGGAGATGGCATATTCCTTGCGATCCTGTACCTCCGACCCCTCAGGGGAACCGCTTGTCCGGCTGGCAATACGAACGAGGAACTCCTCAAGCAGTTGTGACTCGTTTAGCCCCTCGGCAAGGGCTTTGGAGAAATAGGCTTTCATGGTGTAGCCCTCACCAACGAGTGTACCGGTTGTCGGCGGCCAGGCGATATAGAGCCGGGTGTCAGGGCCGTTGGCATTCACGTTGCGGGTTAGGGTGGTGTACCAGTTGGCGACATCATCGCCAGAGCTGACCGTGGCAGTGAATGAATTCCTGTCTGCTGACGAGGCTTCAAGGAGCCTTGCATGAATCTGTACAGGTTTATTCCCGGATGGGATGTTGGCATAGTTGAAACGCCACTCTAGAGGGTGTTTCCCGTCGGTTGGGGAGGCCGCATTGACCTCGCTGGCGCGGACCCAATTCCCGGGTCCGTTGCCGTTGGAAGCCCCGGTTTGATCATCATCGTTGGGACCGGCGCCATCATCGATGCAGTACCAGACTTCATGCACGGTGCGGTCGGTGCGGACGACGACACCATAGTTGCCGCCGCCAAGTGTGTCGCCTTGGGATGGATGGACAATTTCGCCGGACGGCCGCTGCGAGTCATAGTAAAAGGACTGTGCAAAAGTGTTGTAGAGGCTGGCCCGGTTATCCCGCTTCAGGAAGGCCCTTGCCCTGAGGATGTGAAACCCCTCCGCGAGCCCGGTCTCAGTGAGGAATGTTGCCTGGTCCGCCGCTTTGGCGTAGTCGTTGTGGGGAAAGAACTCGACGGTGGTGGCATTGAATCCATGGACCTCGAATACGGTCATCATGCCGGATTTTTCGCTGATTTGTCCCTGCCCGGATGGAAAAACACTGGAAAGGGCGTTTCCACCCGCGGTTGTACGGAATATTGACACCTTGTAGCGAATTTCGCCGATTGGCTTGGGTTGCAGGGAGCCCTGGAACCAGCTTCCTCCTCCGGCATCGTGTGAGTAGTTGAGCGTGATTGCCTTGGTTGAACCAATACCTTCCCCTCCACCTCCCTCGGGGTTTGTGCCGTCTATTGTGTAGTAGACGCGGACATTGTAGCCGTCGAGGCCGTTGTTGGCCTTGGTCCAGAAGGTTATTCCGTTGTCATCCTCAATATAGTGTCTGGTCCCTGCATCACGATCCTCTACCTGAGCGGATGGAGAATGCCAAAGGAAGGCGGCTGTGTTGACCGGGGTGGCGTTGTTGCCGCCGGATTCTTCTGGCAGGATATTGCCTGAACCGATTGTGGTCAGCCAGGTCTCGGCACCAGCCGAGCCAAGATTACAGCGTGCCGAGTCCTCAGCAGCAAATTTCTCCGGTCCCTGCCGATGTCTGAACGCCGGTTGCTCGTAACCAAGGAATGAATCAGTGCTGACAGCGGGAGGGTTGTCACGTTTTACTGGATCGGTGTTACCGTCTGGTTGCCGGTCATTCAGGTCAATACCTCCATCGAGCTTGACCAGTATATTCTCAGCGGACCCATCGGCCCTCACTGTGAAACGCAGGTTGGTTGCACTGGTTATGCGAGGTAGGTATGTGGTGTATGTGTAGTCATCGGTAACCTCATCATTCATGCCATATGGATTGAACCCGGAATCTCCATCGGGGCCGTCCTTTCGTTTCACCGGGATAACCCCTGCTGGTTCGCCGTCCTGGTAAATGGTTATGGGGACACCCCCTGCACGACTCCATAAGGAAGGAACCTCCGGTGTTCTCCATGAAAAAATATAGTATCCGCCTGGTGGAACAACGACTTGATGCAGGTTTGACGCATAGGTGTAGAACCCGACTTGTCCCGATCCATCGGGACCTCTTGCGTACTGGAAAAGGTAGGCGTCACCGTCCGTTCCCGCCTGAGATGGAAACGATGTGTCCACTCCACGGCCCTGTCCGGAGGAATAGTCGTCATTTATAAGGACAAGCATCGTGACGCCGTCTGCATCTGTCATGTTTGGGTTCTCACGCTTGTCGATGCGTTCATAGGCAACGAAGTCATCATCACTCCACCGTCCCATCTGGTATCCCCGGGCAAAGTTTTGGTGGAGGTTGGCCAGGTTTGGAAGGCGGTTGTCGCCGAACTGGCCAAGGAATGCGGTGTTTGAATGTCGCGGGAAGGCCCCCCCGCTCTGGCTGAGGATGCCTGCGTGGTAGTTACCATCCGTATAGACAAGCGGAATGCCGGCCCGGGTAAAATAAAATGCATGCTGTAGTTCGCGTCTTGATGCGTAATCATTGTCATGACTTTGCGCATGCATCACGCTGATTTCCGGCGGGAAGCCGCCCCAACCAGGTTGGTCAAAGCCTCCCAGTCCCTGGCTTGGATTGCCCAGCCTGCTGTTGAACTGGCTTCTTAGATCATTATCAACCAGTCGCATTCCTGCATCAATATAGCCCTGATAGCCCGGCGGACTACCAAGATGCTCACCGAAGAGCATGGCATCGTCCCGTGGGCGTTCCGTGTCAAAAACGGAATCCCTGTGGTTGTTGTCAAGGTATCCATGGGTGAGATTGAACTGGCGCTGAATCTGACCGGTATACCCATAGTCGCTGGTATCCTTTTCGTTGCCCCATGTTGCCCCGAAGAAATCAGCGGGTGCGTGTTTTACCGCATCCAGGCGAAAGCCATCACAATATGTGCGGTCAACGAGCCACCTTGCTGCCCGGTGAAGGAAATCCTCAACCAGTTCCGAGTAGAACCCGGGGTTGTTGGCAATAATTTCCCTGGTGATGCCATTGCCGGTTCCGAAACCGACATATTCCCCCTGGTTTGCGGAATGTGTCTGATGATCCCCGTTTGGCTTGTAGCAATAGTATTCAGGGTTCTCCGGCTGTCTTACAAATTTAATTTTCTTCATTTTGGCGCCTTCGTGAGCGCCGAAGTTGTGGTTCCATTCACCGGGTTCAGTGGCAATGTCTATAAGGTCAGACAGGCCAAGGTTCATGACCTCCCACTCGCTTCCCCAGTTCCTGGTATTGTCCCATTTCCTGTAAAACCCCTCCTCCGTGACCCGAAGGTGAAAATCTTCAGGGAGAAACCCATTGTAAACGCTTATCGGGGTGGTTGCATTGTATCCTGGTACATCGAATGCGTTGTGATTCATGATGTTATCGAAGTAGACGCGGATTCCGAATCGGTGGGCCACCCTGACAAGTTCCAACAGGTCTTCTTCTGTCCCATAACGGGTGGAGGTGCTTCCTCGCTGGTCCTTGGACCCCAGGTCAAACCTGTCCCAGCAGTCGTATCCAACAGACATGCCGCCACTTCCCTTTGTCGGCGGGGGAACCCAGATGGATTCATAACCAGCCTCGGCCAGTTCCGGCATCTTACGGGCCATTTCCCTCCACCCTGTGTTGAAATACTGCAACAAAGGCTCGCCCTGTAGCAAGGCGTTCAGGCAGAAGGCGAAACAACCGGCAAGGAACCACCGGAAGCCTTTGGAGCGGTAGGTCATCAGTTAGGGATTTATAGGCTGATAAAGCCTAAGGCTTATCGTGTTATCTTTTCGCGGGCAATCATATAAATCTCCTTACCTCTTTGATTTTTATTCTTGCCGGATTTGTGTTCACTTGGGGTTGACAGGGGTGTAGAGGAACAGACAGGTTTGTTTGAAAAATCAGGAACATCAGTGTTCTTTCAATTCGCAACCCTTCTTAAAAAAGCGACCCATGAAAAGTGTATCGAGAAAAGTCAGTCGGCGAACATTCACCAAGGCTGCAGGCGCGGCCCTTGCTCTTCCCAATATCATAACCTCCAGTGCCCTCGGCGCCAATGGACGTCCTCCGGCCAGCGAGCGAATTGTCATGGCAGGCGTCGGCATGGGCGGACAAGGATCCGGCGATCTAAATCAATTCATGGGCGATCCAAGGATACAGGTCGTGGCGGTCTGCGATGTGAAACACGGTGCGCTCAAGAGCGTGCAGGGGCGGGTGAACGGTCGCTACAAGAACAAGGATTGTAAGACCTACCTGGATTACCGCGAGGTTATTGCCCGCGATGACATTGATGCTGTGCTGTGCGCAACGCCTGACCATTGGCACGCGCAGGTCACCATTGATTCCATGAAGCAGGGCAAGGACATTTACTGCGAAAAGCCTTTGAGCCTGACCATTGCGGAGGGGCGCAAGATGGTGCAGACGGCAAGGCGTTATGGTCGTGTATTTTCCTGCGGAAGCCAGAGGGTGATCGGGGACTTTGGCCGTCTGGCTTGCGCTGCAAGAAGTGGTGAATATGGTAAGATTCTTGCAGCACACGCCGATCCCGGTGGCCCGCCAAGGATGTGTTATCTGCCGGGGCAACCAATTCCACCCAACACCATTGAGTGGGACCTTTGGCTTGGTCCTGCCCCGTGGGCGCCCTATCACCCATATCGCTGCGGTCGTGCCTACGGTCTCGGTGGCAAGGGTTTTCGTACCTGGTACGACTATTCCGGCGGCATGATGACGGACTGGGGAGGCCACAAGTTTGGGGGAGTTCTACATGGAATGGGACTCGATAGCACCGGCCCATCCGAGATCATTCCTCCCGGTGGTGAACACAAGTATTTGACCTTCGTTTTTGCCAATGGGATGAAAATTTACGTTGGTGGCGGTATGAAGTACATCTGCGAAGCAGGCGAAGCCAAGCCAATGCGAGACCAGAAGGTCCCGGCAGGCCTTCGCTGGTACGAGGATGGGGCCCGTTCACCCATTCAGGACCTGACCAACTGTATCCTTTCCCGGAAGCGTCCTTTCCGCGACGTTGAGTTCGCGCATCGCACCGCTACGGTCTGCCACCTGGGCAACATATGCTACAAGCTGAACCGTAGGTTGAAGTGGGACCCGGTCAAGGAGGACTTTATCGGGGATCCCGAGGCCAGTCGCCTGATTGATCGTCCAAGACGCGGCCCCTGGCAAATCTAAGAACACACTCCATTCACAACACTCAAAAGAAAGATTTTGAAAGAGATGAAGAACCTGAATATTTCAATCACCGTGGTTGCCTGTGCATTCCTTTTACAGGTTGCAGGGGCAGATGTCTGGGAAGACCTGGCAAAGTTTAAATACACGGATGGAAACAACACCGCACAGGAAGCTGAAAAACAACTACGGGCATCCCCTTCTGCCGCCAATCCAGCAATTGAGAAAAAGCTTATCGTCGTGTTGACCTCAAGGGATGCCACCCAGGACGGCAAGGCCATTGCCTGTCGACTATTACAACAGATTGGCACTGATAATGCGGTTTCAGCCCTGTCTGACTTGCTTACGGATGAAGTCCTCTCACATTATGCCTTGCTGCCCCTTGAGCGTCTGCAGAGCTCCTCCGCAGACAAGGCAATGCGGGACGCGCTCAGCAAGGCTCCGGCAAAGCTGAAAGTTGGCCTTCTTGGCAGCATTGGTGAACGTCGCGATGCAAAGGCCCTGAAAGCCATCCAGGTTTTGGCAAAGGACAGGGATATTGCTGTTTCCAGAGCCTCGATTGTTGCCATTGGGAAGATTGCCAATGATGACGCAGCGAAATTCTTGGCCGGACTGGAAGTTCCGGAATCACTGGTAGCGGTTCAACTTGATGCACTCCTTGCCTGTGCGGAAAGGCTTGAAGGCAGTTTGTCTGCAAGGCTTTACGAGAAGGTACTGGAATCGAAGGGATCCCATTATCGGATTGCTTCCCTGAAGGGATTGCTGCGCACCGATGGAAAGAAGGGAGCCAAGCTGATTGTGGAGTCCATCAAGGGTGATGATGCATCTTTGCGAAAGGGTGTTCTGGGTCTTGTTGCAGGGGAACCCGGTGATGATCTGACCAAGGCAGTTGTCGCTGCCCTGGGCAATCTGGCCATGGCACAACAGTCCGAGGTGATCACAGCCCTCGGCGCCCGTGGAGATTCTGCTGCGCTCAAGGAAATAAGTGGATATGTGAAGAGTGAGGATGCGGGTGTTCGAGATGCTGCAATTGCCGCGGTTGGCCAACTTGGTAATGTGGATTCAGTCGCAATGCTGCTTGAGTTGGGACAATCAAGGGAACTGGCGGCGAAGGCCTCTGCTGCCATCGCCCGGATGGAGGGGGACGGAATCAATGATGCCCTTATTTCTGCAATGAAGAACAAGGACCTTCAGGTACCGGCCTTGAAGGCGATTGTTGCCCGTGGTGGAAAAGATGCGGCTCCCAGCCTGCTTAAACTGGTTAATGACAAGAATCCCGACCTGCGTAAGGAAGCCTGGTCAGGTCTGGCCACGATTGCCGGTGACAAGCACCTTGGCGCCATGGTGAAGGCTTCAGCCTCGATCAAGGATTCATCGGCGCAGGGATTCGCGCTCTCCGCGATCAAGCGGGCTTTTTCCCGTGCCAGAAACAAGGAAGCTGCATTCAATGGAATCGCCGACCATTTTGATTCCGCAAATAATTTAACAAAGCTTTTTGTCCTCGACCTTGCAACCGGGGTTGGGAGCAGGCGCGCCTTGGATATGGAGAGGGCAGCGTTGACATCCGGCAACGAGGAACTCCGCCAGAAGGCAATCCGGGCATTGGCCAACTGGTCCAATGCATCCGCTGCCGGTGATCTCCTTAAACTGGCCAAGGATGCCGCGAGTGACCGGGACCGATTGCTGGCGCTTCGTGGTTACATAAGGCTGGCAGGAACAGCTGGTGGCATAAAGAGTGGCCAAGAAAGGACTGCCATGTTAAAGCAGGCTGATGCCCTTGCCAAGCGTACTGATGAGAAACGAATGATTGTTGGCAACCTGCGCAGTGGTGGAACTCCGGAGGCATTGAAAATGCTCTTTGTTTACATTAAGGATGAATCCTTGAGGCGGGAGGCAGAGCTTTCCGCCGCTGAATTGGCCTGGAATCTACGCCGGACAAAATCAGAGGAGGTCAGGAAACTGACCAAGGAATTGACCGGGAGCAGCAACAAGGGCGTTGCCAACAAGGCCCGATCTGCATTGGCTGAGATGAATAAGGTCAAGTAGCCCCAACTATTATTATGATGTTACAGGCAACCGGCGACTGCCGTAAGAGTGGCCTTGGCATCGCCAAATAGCATGCGGGTATTTTCCTTGAAGTAGAGCGGGTTCTCGACGCCTGAATAGCCTGCTGCCATACTACGTTTCAGGGCGACGACGGTCTTTGCATTCCATGCCTCGATGACGGGCATCCCGGCAATTGGACTTGATGAATCCTCCAGTGCGGAGGGGTTCACGATGTCGTTGGCCCCGACAACGAGAACGATATTGGTTTCAGGAAGGTCTTCATTGATCTCATCCATTTCCAGAACGATATCGTATGGGACATTGGCCTCGGCAAGGAGGACGTTCATATGGCCGGGAAGGCGTCCAGCAACAGGGTGGATGGCGAAGCGGACATTGACGTTCTTTGTGCACAATGTCTCAGTGATCTGCTGGATGACGTGCTGTGCCTGAGCCACGGCCATTCCGTAACCCGGTACGATTACAACATCCTTGGCCTCGGAGAGAAGCTCGGCAACTTCCTCAGGATTGGTTTCGGTGACTGAACCTCCGGTTTCTCCGGATGCAGCAGGTGCTCCATCACTGGTGCCGAACCCACCAAAAATAACATTGGCGAGGCTGCGGTTCATGGCCTTGCACATTATATAGCTAAGAATAGCTCCGCTGCTACCCACCAAAGCGCCGGTGATGATCAGCAGGTCATTCTGGAGCATGAAGCCTGCGGCAGCGGCCGCCCAGCCTGAATAACTGTTCAGCATGGAGACGACAACCGGCATGTCTGCACCGCCAATAGCCATAATGAGATGAACACCAAGAACGAGGGAAATGCCTGTAACTACAAGCAGGGCCTGAAGGGCAGGATCCCCGGTACTGTTTATAAAGCTGTATCCAAACCAGATACTTCCCAGAAGCATTGCCAGATTAAGGAGGTGGCGACCCGGAAGCAGCATGGGTTTGCCGGATATCGACCCTCGAAGTTTCCCAAAAGCAATGACTGATCCGCTGAATGTTATGCCGCCAATGAAGACTCCAAGTACTACCTCAATATCGTGTATAATCTTGGTTGTGCCAACGTGGTTATGATGCTCATGGTAACTTGCAATCCCGACCATGACAGCAGCGGCACCAACAAAACTGTGAAGGATTGCAACAAGCTCTGGCATCGCGGTCATCTCAACCTTCTTGGCCAGTATTGCTCCAACAACTCCACCAACCAGCATCAAGGGAATAAGAAACTGAAAATTGGTGATTTTTCCACTGAACAGGGTGGCCAGGATGGCAATCACCATGCCTAGGATCCCATAGAGGTTTCCTCGGCGTGCAGTTTCCTGCCTGGATAGGCCACCGAGGCTCAGGATAAAGAGCACACCGGAGACCAGGTAGGCGGAGGTGATGAGTCCGTCAGTCACTTGTGAAACATTTTTAGCATTCGCTGGGTGACGAGGAATCCTCCCGCAATGTTTATGGTTGCAATGAGTACGGCTATACCACTGAGCAATGGATTCGATCCGGAGATAAACAGCATTCCACCAATTACAATTATTCCGCTGATCGCATTGGTGACACTCATAAGCGGAGTGTGCAGGGCTGGGGTGACGTTCCAGATGACCATATACCCAAGAAAGCAAGCCAGTACAAATACACTGATTTGATGGAGGAATATTCCATCATCCGGGCTTTTCCATCCAAGTCCAAGGAGCGCGAGGCACGTTAACCCAAGAAGAAATCCCGGCTTCATGAAAAAAGGTGTGGTTTTTTCCTCTGGCGGCACAACTGTATCCTCCGCCTTTGCACTTTGGGGCTTGGGTGATGGTTCCGCTGCCTTCGGAGGGGGCCACGTGACTTCGCCGTTCTTGATTACTGTGGCTCCGCGAAGCACTTCATCCTCAAAGTTTATACTGAAATCGTCAGGTTTACCGAGTAGCTGCAGGAGCTTGAACAGGTTGTTCCCATAAAGCTGGCTGGCCTGGGTCGGTAGTCTTCCTGGCAAGTCAAGGTAGCCCAGGATAGTCACTCCGTGTACCTGTGTCCGTTGTCCTTCCTCGGATAGTTCGCAGTTACCCCCGCCCTCAGCCGCTAGGTCAACGATAACGGAGCCATCCTTCATGCTCTTGACCATTTCCTCCGTGATCAGCACCGGGGATTTTTTGCCGGGGATCATCGCAGTGGTCACAATGATGTCGACTTCCCGTGCCTGCTCGGCAAAAAGCTTCATTTCGGCATCAATGAACTCCTTGCTCATTGTCTTGGCGTATCCACCTTCACCGGTTCCGTCCTCCTCAAACTCGAGTTCCAGGAACTCAGCCCCCATGCTGGCGACTTCATCCTTGACGGCTGGCCTGGTGTCAAATGCTCGGACAATCGCTCCCATGTTGCGTGCTGTACCAATGGCGGATAACCCGGCGACTCCTGCGCCAATGACCATCACCTTGGCTGGAGGTACGCGCCCTGCGGCAGTGATTTGACCTGTAAAAAAGCGTCCAAACTCGTGGGCTGCCTCCACCATTGCACGATAACCGGCAATATTGGCCATTGAGCTAAGCGCGTCCATCGACTGAGCCCTTGAAATACGGGGTATGCAATCCATGGCAATCACATTGGCATTGCGGTCCCTTAGCTTATCTATAAGGTCTGGGTTTTGAGCGGGTTGGATGAAACTGATCAGGGTTTGCCCTCCGCGAATAAGTGGGATTTCCGATTCCTTCGGTGCCCGTATTTTAAGGATGATATCCGATTGATTCCATAGGTCCTCCGCATCGGCTATCATGGTGGCTCCCGCATCCTTGTATAGGCTGTCCGGGAAACGTGCATCAACTCCTGCACCTGATTGAACAAGTACTTGATAGCCAAGCTTGACGAATTTGACTACGTTTTCAGGGGCGGCGGAAACCCGGCGTTCACCGGGATGGGTTTCTTTGGGAATGCCTATGAACATTAAGCAGGGATGAAAAAGCTAACGAAAGTTTGTCGCAAAATCTTATGCAGCTTGTAAAGGTAAACTTTTAAAACTTACCAGATTTATCATCCATGGCACTGGTAACCGAGATCTAGAAATCCTTGCTTCTCGGGTTCCTGTGGTAGTAAAGAAAGCCGTCTTCGGCACCAATTAGGAGATCAGGGATGCCGTCTGCATTCCAGTCCACGGTTGTGGGACTTGTGGTATGACCTGCCAGTACAAGATTTGAGAGGGTCCCCACGTCCCTTAAATTTACGATACCCTCTTTTTCACCGGTATTCCGCAGTAGATTGACGTTTATGCTGTTGACGAGCAGGTCGGTGAGACCGTCCCCGTCCCAGTCGCTGAGGCAAAACTTTCTACGACCGCTTTTGCCTGCAGAACCAATATTGAGACGTATGGGTGAATCCAATGGATTCCTTGATTTTAGCCTGTGGGCACTGTCATACTCACCCTTGCCATGGAATATTCTTCTTGGTGGATGAAGAATATTCCCCATAGACGATTTCGTACCCATAAAATACGCGAGATAACCTTCGTGATCCAGCATGATGAGGTCGTTGATACCATCCTTGTTCCAGTCATGCACAAAAGGGGTTGTGCGCCATTGTGTAGTGAGAGTTCCCTCAGTCGGGTTCCACCAGTTCCATGAAGGCTTTTTTTGGCGCTCATTCCACGCCACTTCTACTAATCTGGACTTGGCGAGCCTTGGTTGCCTGCGTGTTCCAATGTTCCTAAACCAGATAATCTTACCCCAGATGCCGTTGGCTATGATATCGGGAAGTCCATCATGGTCCCAGTCTGCAACAGAAATTGTTGAGTAGCCCCACTTAGCCTCACAGGGTCCCTGGATGGACCCGTTCCTACCGGCTTGGAGTCGAATTGTTTCCCCATCGGCCTTCAGGTGACTGGGGCGGGCAAATTTAGGCTTTTCGACCCCTGGACCTGAGAGGTTCTCAATCAATCCAATATAACCTGCTGTGTTTCCGCAGACAAGATCCTGGTCTCCATCACCGTCCCAGTCAAATCCTACCGGTGTCACCAATGCCCCAAACTTTACATTGGCCGCTTCCTGCTGGAAGTATTTGGGCTCAAGAAAAACAGGTGTTTGGGTTTCTGTAAATTTACCAGTGTTCTCAATGAATGCAACGCGCCCGTCCTCGTCTCCACAAATTATGTCCAAATCTTTATCCCCATCCCAGTCCAGGACCACTGGTGTGATCATTTGCAGATCCATCTTGACCGGAATTCGAATGCCTGTGGCATAGACTGGTTTCTTGGGTGTTCCAATATTCGGGAAATAAGTAAATCCATCCAGGAATTCACCACAAAGCAGATCCAGGTCCCCGTCATTGTCGAAGTCAGCTAGGTTGGGTGAGGGCATGCCGTAGACATCAATGGATTTACCATCTGCCTGAATTTTTTGTGGGGTTTTGTATTTTGGGCGATCAACAGTACCAATATTCTTGGCAAAATAAACGTATCCATGAAGGGCCCCCTGTTTCCATTGCCCTTTACTATCAAAGGCATTGTCCCAACCATAGTCTTTCCAGTCTCCAATTCCCAGTAAAAGGTCTGTCAGGCCATCCTGATCGAAATCTGCAAATTTCCACTGGTTGGCCCGCTTTTTTCCCTCATGGAAATGGACACTGAGGGGGAGTTTGGTACTGGTGGTGAATTGAGTTTCCCTGAATTGTGAATGCAGACGACCTGGGGTACTTATAAGTGCTTCTCCATTTATATATGATATTTGCACATTCTGGGGCCCCTTGCCAATTCGTTGACCGGGTTTGAATATTGGCATTTTTTGGTTCCCACCCGGGTTCTCAAAAAAATATGTTCCATTGTGGGGCTTGTCCGGGCAGGAAACAACCAAATCAAGATCCCCATCTTTGTCGTAGTCAATAGGCAGTGGCCATGCCCACAATCCAACTCCCAGGTCAACCTTTAGATTTGGGTGATTGTATTCAATCCTATGCTGTCCACAAATAAACCCATGCAGCAAGGGGAATATAATTAGTGAATAGGTTATTTTTATAGCAAAATATTTCAAAATAAATTATGATCTTTTAATTGGTATTATCTTACTTTGCTTTGTTTTTCTTTGAGTCATTTTCTTGTTATATTTATTTGATGGAAAATTCAATATAGTCCTCAGTTTATTAATGCTGGACTTTCCGTCTAAAGATCCATCTTCAATGTCGAGTTCCTTGATGATTTCACAGAATTCATCGTGTGAAAAAATCCCTCTATCAATAAGGCTTTTTATTAATGCCAGTAAAATTAATGTAATCGATCCAATTTCATTTTTTAAAACCTTGCTTTTTCTGGATTGGATTCTGGCCGAAACAGTTAATTTTTCTGCGATTTCCCTGTCAGTCGTATAATTATCATATTCAAAAAGGTCCATTATATCCATAGTTTTTCCCTATCTTAGTTTTTACAGTATTCTTTTTTTTCTGAATAATTGGGGTCATTTTCTATTTCCAAATCCACATCATTTGAACTGTTATTGACACCCCAATTGAATATTTTCTCAAACAATGGCATCCATTTTTCATCTTTTATCATTTCCAGAAAGAAAACCTCATGTTCCTTTTCCTTGATGCCCATTTCGTGCAGAACTTTATCATGTTTTGTTATCCCAATTGAATGAAAATACTTCATCATTCTAAAATATTCACAAACATTACCACTTTCCAGTTTTCCCGCGAAGAAATATGGCATAAATCTACCTATGAAATAGCAGGAAAAACTTATTAAAAGACCTATCAAATTGTATTTAAATTCAAAATATTTTGACACTGAAACTTCATGCTGCTGCATAATTCTCAAAACATTCTTTCGATGTTCCCATTCATCATTTTCTATTTGTTGAACAGCAACTTTTTCATCCGGGTTTTTTAGTGAACGTGCGTGTCCAACATAAGCATAGGCTGCAGCTTTTTCTGCTGAATACGCCAACCTGAGTGAATTAATAAGTGCTGGATGATTTATTTTCATGCCACTTTCCTTTCTAAGCGAGGGTTTGCATGGGATGTAAAGAATTTGGCATTCAATCCTTGGACGGGTATCGCATATTTTCTTTTTCCAGGTCGATACTTTCCCGGTAGAACTTTCCCCTTATCAATTACGAAACTAGGAGTCCCCAGTATCTGACCAAGTGTGAATGCGGGTATGCGGTGTTGAAGAGGAGATGAATTATTTGCCAAGTGATTTTGTAGGATGTGGCTATGCTCAAGGCTTGAACCTGCGAGATGCCCCGAAGTACACCACGGAAAACTTGATGGTTTCTTGACCAATCCTGCCCGCACCGAATTCATGTCGATATAGGCTGCAACAGTGTTGACAATATCAGGCTGATCCTCGATCAGGACACTGTTGAACCGGTGAAACCAAAGCGGCCCCCTTCGTTTATGGTACGCGTTGATCCAGGGAGTGATGGACTGTTTGAGTTCCTTCAGGAATTGTGAAACATCTCCCATTCTTATCGCGATCGATGTTATTGTATCTGAAACACTGTTGCTCAGCGTCTTTTCCCATGCTTCTATTTTCTTTGGGAGGTGACTGTTGACGAGTCGGTAGCGTCGATCGATTTCCTTGGCTCCCAAGTTCGTTTGAGGTTTTACCCTCACAAGGATATGGTGATGATCATCGAGTATTGAGAATGCCAGGATTTGAACACCACAGAAATCAGCCCATTTATAGATGCTGTTCTTCACGTGATCCCTGCATGTTTCATCCATAAGCCTACGATCCTCGAGAATGCGACTTGTGCAGTGGTAAACTGCGGGTTCCTTGATTTTTAGTCGCGGTGTTCGCATCTGGTGGTATCAGTTCGGATATAATTATTGAATGTCCTGATGGATTACCATTCGCCCTTGCGGCCGAATTTGTCTTCCGCCGCCTGATTGAATGCCTTATTGGCCTGTCTGATGGATTTCAGCGTCTCTTTCATTGTCAGGCCTTCTGCTGCACGAGCGGCAGCGATCAAGGTGTCACATTCATTCTTGTCCATAAAAATGGAAGCATCCAGAAGTTGAGCCTGATCTTCCTCCGGGATGATCATGAAGCCGTGTTTGTCCGCATGGATGAGTTGACCGGGTTTAACCTGGTTGCCGAAGACTTCCACCTCACAGTTCCAGCGAACAGGATGGCTGTATGCATGGCCAACGCAGAGCCTTTTTGCCAGAGCCTTGATCCCCGCATTGGTCATCTCATCAAGGTCACGTACCGCACCATCTGTAATGGTTCCAACACACCCGAGTGTCCTGCAGATATTTGCGTTAACCTCCCCCCAAAAGGAACCAATAACCTCGGGCTTGTCGAGATCCTGCGCCACGACAATCTTGGGTCCGGGTAGACTTGCAAGATATTCGCGGTATTCATTCCAGGCATTGGGGTTGGACGTCGAATGATCCGGGTTCCCGGGTTGGATGACAACGGTCATGGCATAACCGATCATGGGACCCATTTGTGGCATGAAGTCCTTCGTCTCCTCACGGTTTGTGAACCCGTCAGTTCGATCATTGCTTGTGATTTGCTCCCATCCGTTATAAAGCGTGGGGGTGTTCCAGCGTTTTAGCTGGAGTAACTCAGTGTGGGATAGAATATGTTTGTTGTTCATTGCTTGCATCCAGAAATGGGGACAGACTGAATTTGCGCAAGCTATTCCTCGCGCTGGCTAATACAGTACAGGTGTCTGGTTCCCCGTAGGAGAAGATCTTTACCAGCCATGGCGGCGGAGGCGTTGATACCTTCGCTTAGTTGGTTGACCCTTAAGGGGCGCGGGTTCTTGTGATCAATAACCAGCGTGTTTCCTTGCTGGTCTGTTATATATATATTGCCATTTGCTGCGACTGGAGAGGCATATATGTTAAGCAGTCCTGCCAGGCGGAATGGACCTGAAGTTTCTTTGCCTGTATCGGCTTGTCTTCGTGTGAGGATATTCTGGTAATGCCTTAGGTAGTAGAGGGTATTGTCAACAAGCAATGGTGACGGCACGTACGGCGGTCTGAACTGGCTTTCCCATAGGATTCGATCTGTTTGGGTCAGGTCGCCTTTTGCCTCTCGAATTCGAATGGCCATCATCTTTCGGGTATCATAACTGCTACCAGCAAACAGAATACCATTGGAATAGACCGGGGAGGCCACAACATTGTTCGAGAGACCTCGACAACTCCAGATAGTTTCGCCGGTTCGTATGTCATAACTACGAATGGCATTGGTGCCGCAGACAACCACTTGCTCGTGCTTCCCCTCATTGATAACAATGGGCGTAGCCCAGGAGGTCACCTCATCACGGCCCTTGCGCCACAGTTCGCTACCGTCCCTTTTATTCAATGCGACAATGAAAGAATCACCTTCATGGTCCCAGTTTACAATCAGGGCGTCTTTCGACAACGCTGGTGAGGCACCTTCACCATGGCCATGCTTGACGATCATGTCACCTAAATCCTTTTCCCATTTCACCCTACCATTGAAATCCAGACAGTAGATCCCATTTGACCCGAAGAAGGCATAGACGTGTTTCCCGTCTGTAACAGGCGATGCGGAAGCCCATGTGCCCGATTCGTGTGTGCTCCCATGGGGGCGGGAGTTCCGAACAGTGGTTTCCCACAGGATTTTTCCAGTCTTCCGACTCAATGCTATAACAATAAACTGGTGTTTGCGTTGAGCGTCCAAATTATTGTGTGCACCCTTTGGTTGTGGCAATGGTGGTCCCAGTTTTTCTCCATTCGGATCAGTCGAAGTAAGAAATATATGATCATTCCATACGATAGGGGAGGCATGTCCTTTTCCTTGAATCGGTGTTTTCCAGCGGATATTCTCAGTTTCACTCCACGTGGTGGGTGGAGTACTGCGCGGTGCCTCGCCTGTACCAAGTGGACCCCGCCATTGTGGCCAGTTGTTCATGAAGTCGGCGTTGAGGTGACCGTTCAGCAGGTATATGGATAGTAGCAGGGTGCGGGTCATTTCTTTTGGGTGGTTAAATTGTAAGAAACAGATCAGGTGGTTTAAGGGATACCAGGAGCATTTATGTTCTATTGTGGGATGGATTTATATGTAATTTGATGATCTGGTATGGGGCAAATACCCCATTTAGTTATTGGGTAATTCCCCAATTTGAAGAAATTAGCGTTTTTATGTAAGCGAGGTTCCTTGAAAATCTATGAGTTTTAGTCAGAATTTATGCCCCGTGAATCAAGAGTCGCTGATTCTTTTGAAATTTGGCTCGATATATGCATGCGGTTGGTTGAAACAAAAAAAGACTTATTTTGTAACATTTTCTGAATTGTGGCTGTTAACTAGATGATGACTCGAGTTATTTTTTTTATTGGTTGGATTGCATTTCTTTGGGGGTGTGGGGACAAGGATCCTTCCGGGCAGGAAGTTGGTGAACGAAGTCGTATTGAACCTACGCAGGCGGACTCATCGATTCCTTTACGCTCCTTCCTTGATGCAGATGGAAATCTGGTCATCAAGGATTCTGCACTCGAGACTGCCCTGCGTGAGATTACCGGAGTGAAGGAGGGCTTGATCCATAAATCCAATCTTGATCGTTTTGCTGCCCTTACCTTGGATGGGAAAGGGATTAGCGACATCAGCGTACTTGGTGAACTGGGGCATCTACGCAACATTAACCTGACTGGTAACAAGATTTCCGACTTGTCCCCCTTGGCTCGTCTGGCGGAACTGGAAGAACTCTGGATCGGGGAGAATGAAGTGACCAGTCTGATGCCCTTGGTTGGATTGAGAAACTTGAAGGTCATTGAGGCTCACAATAATCAGATTTTTGATATTAATCCGGTTGGCAATCTGATCCAGTTGGAACGCCTGAATTTGTGGAGAAATAAGTTGAGCCAGATTGACGCAATTAAGTATTGTAATCAGCTTGAATACTTGGATTTGAGAGAGAACAAGATTGCTGAGATTATTGCTGTTTCCGGGGTTTCTGGATTGCGATTCCTGCTAGCAGAACGAAATCAAATCAAGGATATTGAGCCATTGCGCGCCCTTGTTAAACTTGAGAAATTATACCTTGGTCGAAACATGATTTTGGATATTTCCCCCCTGGGTGGACTTCGGGAACTCAAGGATTTACGTCTGGCCAATAACGAAATCCAAAGTGTTTTACCACTACTTTCTTTATCCAAACTTGAATTTCTTGAGTTGAGGGGGAATCAGTTGAGGGACGTTACTCCTTTGCATTCCCTGAATTCCCCAAGGCAAGTAAATCTTTGGGGTAATCCCCTTTCGCCTGAGGGTATTGCCGGTCTTAGGCGTGCGTTGCCTGTTTCCGATATAAGATTTTGAAAATAAAAACGTCAATCATTGCTGCTTCTGCGGATCCTTGGGTCTGTGCAATTTTAAGAATAAAATGATACTCGTCGTAAAAAAATGTAACCTTTTTCCCTGCAATGCGTATAACATGATGTGACTTTCGTATTACAATTTTATGATCCTCTTCTCGTGTACGCGCGATTATATTTTACTTTCTACGGATAATTTGCATCTTCTTCGTCTATTCCTTTATACATTCCCGCCCAACCTTGTTCAATTCCTGTTCTTGATTCGTTACCCAGCCTAATGAGATACGCCAATGCCTGACATTATTCGATTTCTGCATTCCCGGAAGTCGTCTAACGCCGCAATTCTGTGGATTGCGGCTTTGGGTTTTTTCGCGCACGAGGGCGCACCCTCGATCTCCGGAGCCGAGCAACGTCAGGTTTCTGTCGCCATCACTCCCCTGAGTGGAGGTTATGTAAATGGTGGCGGTAGTTTTCTCGATGGTTCTCAAGTTACACTTTCTGCAGCGCCGGCTACTGGCTATTCCTTCACGGGTTGGGGTGGCGATGCCAGCGGGGTTACAAATCCTCTCATCCTGACTGCAGATCAAAACTACACAGTTACAGCAAGTTTTGCCTTTAACTCCGCTGATGGCTTTCCTGTTTCTGCTGTTCCTAATCCGGTTGGTACCGGGTTTGTGTCGGGTGCGGGCAATTTTACAACCGGTGAACAGGTTGCACTCACGGCAACTGCAGCTGATGGCTTTGTTTTTGCTGGATGGTCTGGTGACGCCAGTGGGGCAGAAAATCCGCTTGAGATCGATGTGGATAAGGCCCTGAATATTACAGCCAATTTCAATCTTGTCACCGGTCAGGGTCACGGCCTCACCGTTTCTGCAAGTCCAAGTGGTGCCGGTCATGTCGTTGGTGGCGGTTCATATCAGGAGGGTTCTGACGCCTTATTAACGGCTTCAGCCGGCAACGGATTCAAGTTTTCAGGATGGAGTGGAGATGCAAGCGGGACGGACAATCCTCTTACGGTAACTGTTTCACAGTCTTTGAATATTACTGCTGAATTTGTCTATGATGAACCACCTCATTTCAATGTTGATGTTGATGTTGATCCGGATGGTCATGGTTTTGCCCACGGTGGTGGCATCTTTATTGACGGGGCAGAAGCGACCCTGACGGCAACCCCCAGTGCTCGTTATCTTTTTAGCGGCTGGAGTGGAGATGTGACCAGTACTGATAATCCGCTTAAAGTTGCGGTCGAAAAGGATATGAACATCACGGCCAATTATGTCTACGATGTCGGTGATCGTTTTGTCCGGGTTGGCGAAGGCAAGTTCGACATGGGCAACGCTTCCAAGACAACAGGTGCTGAAGGTCCTGCACATGAAGTCCATCTGGATTCCTTCTACATAGATAAGTTCGAGATCACCCGCGGTATATGGCTGCAGGTCATGAATTGGGGCCAGAGCAATGGCTACACCTTTGACTACACTGGAGGAAACACTGGCTCCAATGGGCAGATTCCACCGGCTGCATCCGATGACCATCCCGTCATTGTTAATTGGTACGATGCCGTCAAGTGGTGTAACGCCCGTTCAGAGATGGAGAGTCGTCCGCCTGTTTATTATACGGATGCAGGCAACAACCAGGTCTACCGTTCAGGTGTCCTTGACCTGACTGATTCCATGGTGGATTGGTCCGCATTGGGTTATCGTTTGCCCACCGAGGCAGAGTGGGAGAAGGCGGCAAGAGGTGGACTTGCAGGAAAAAGCTACCCTAACGGGGATACCCTTGATGACACACTGGCATATTTCGACAAGACCTTGGGGGATACAACAACAGTTGGTCAATATCCTGCCAATGGTTATGGGATTTACGATATGGCAGGCAATGTATGGGAAGCCTGTTGGGACTGGTATGGCAAAGAATATTACAGTGAGAATGCCGCATCCCAAGACAACCCTCGTGGTCCATCAATAGGGAATTACCGCGTGGTTCGCGGTGGAGCGAGTGACAGTAGCAGTAGCCAGAGTCGAGTGAATTACCGAAAGGACTTTAACAAGACATGGATTCAATACGCCATTGGCTTCCGTTGCGCAATACCTGAGCCACCAAAAGATCCCTACAAGACGCTCCAGATCGTGGCCAACCCCTCTACTCATGGCACAGTCGAGGGCTCGGGGCGATACATTCCTGACTCTACTGCAACGGTAACGGTGACCCCTTCGACCGGGGCCAAGTTTACTGGATGGGGTAGCGATGGAACAGGTACCAATTCATCTGTGACAATCACTATGGATGCAGACAAGACTGTAACGGCTGCTTTCGAGGATGACCCTTCCTATCCTTACCAGACTTTGGCCGTATCCGCCAATCCAGCGGGTTATGGTGTTGTTTCCGGTGGTGGAACCTACGACCCGGGTGCCCAGGTGACCTTGACTGCCACACCCGTGACTGGTGCAAAATTCAAGGGTTGGGGTGGCGATGGAGCGGGTTCAACCAACCCTCTTACGATTACATTGGATGCAGACAAGACCATCTCTGCAGAGTTCGAGCCGGATACTTCTGCCGTCTCCCACATCCTTTCCATCACGGCTACACCCGCAAATTTTGGTACAGTTTCCGGTGCAGGGACTTATGCCGCAGGTTCCATTGTGCAGTTAACCGCCAATCCCGAGACCGGTGCGGTCTTTACTGGTTGGAGTGGCGATGCCACTGGTGCGGACAATCCCCTGTCCGTGACCATGGATGCGGCGAAGTCTATCACGGCAACCTTCTCCCAGGACCCTGCTGCTGCTGCCTACACGGTTTCCGCAAATGTTGATCCAGCCGGCTTGGGATCAGTTTCCGGCGCAGGTATTTACAAGTCAGGTTCGACCGCGACCCTTCGCGTTACATTGGACACCGGGGTGCTTTTTCTTGGTTGGAAGGGTGATGCCACCGGGACGGACAACCCGTTGGTCCTGACGGTCGACGGCAATAAGAACATCACGGCTGAATTTGAGAAAGAACTTCCTGACGAGGTGACGGTGCAGATTCCCGAAGGCTCTCCTGATATCACAACCCTTGATGCTCCCAAGAGTGCCACGACTCCCAAGTTCGAGGCTGTCGGTGGTGTCGATGCCACCCTGTTTGTCCTGGATGTGGATACAGGAGAATTATCGTTTAACTTCACGCCGGACTTCGAATCGCCCCAGGATTCAGGGAATGATAACACCTATGATTTCAAGATCCAGATCAAGGATGCCGCGACCGATGAGTTGAAGGCGACCCAGGATATACATGTAGAGGTAACGGATGTGGCAGAGTCGCCCACCATAACGAGTAATGGTGGAGGGGAAACAGCCGCAGTGACCATCGAGGAGAATACAACTGCCATTGCGACATTTGTCGCAAGCGATCCCGATGGTGACGATGTGAGCTTCAGCCTGAGTGGCGGACCCGATCTGGCTCTCTTCAATATTGATGCCGGAACCGGTGTCCTTGCCCTAAAGGCTGCCGCTGACTTTGAAACTGCCCTCGATTCAGATGCCAACAACAGCTACGTCGTAGAAGTTTCCGCCACCGATGACAGTGCGGATAATCTGACGGACAAGCAGACATTCACCATCACAGTCACTGATTTGAATGAGGTGCCTGTCATTACTTCAAATGGTGGTGCAGACTCAGCAACCGTTAATGTTCAGGAAGGTGACAGCGCCGTGACCACGGTAACTGCTCTGGACCAGGAAGACAACGCCCTTTCCTATACGATCACGGGAGGTGCGGACAAGGACCTTCTTGTGCTAAACCCATCTTCCGGTGAACTGGCCTTTATCGAGGCCAAGGATTTTGAGGCTGCCGGAGATGCTGATGCCAACAACAGCTACATTGTCGAGGTGACCGTCACGGATGACGGTGACGGCAACCTGACCGACAAGCAGACGATCACCATCAACCTCACTGACAAGCCGGAGTTGCCCACCATAACGAG
>JABJCN010000052.1 GCA_018668635.1 Opitutia bacterium | reverse complement strand
TCGTTACAGTTCTCCAGGGAATTTCTCCCGTTCATCGGGTAGACCTCGTGGGCGGAGATAGGTAACTGTTTTTCAGTCTTCTGTGCATCCTGATTTTTTGCTACAGGCTCAATTCTCAGGAATTTAAGCTAGTCAGATTCTTTTGATGGTGCTATGTTGATTGCATTCATATAGTATGCCATCATGAAAATTCTTTTTGTTGCCCTGATTGTTTCACTTTATGTGTGTTTTTCAGGCATTGCTGATGCTCGGGTCTGGCGGGATAAATTCGGGCACAGTATTGATGCCGAGTATGTCCGCATGTCCGGGGAAAGCGTCCATTTGAGGCGTTCCTCAGACAAGCAGGTTATTCAGGTCAACTTTGGAATTCTTTCTCCGCAGGACCAGGCTTTTCTCAAAGAGCGTGCCAGTGGGTCCAAATCCTTCAAGATCAGGTCAGCTCTTAATCGGGTTGATGCTGCGTTGGAAGCCGGTCTTACCAGGAATAAACTCAAATACAACGAACCGCTGAACGATTACATGTTTGTTCGTCGTTTATATGCCGATCTTGCTGGACGAATTCCCACCTATGAAGAACTGACGGGCTTTCTTAGTTCCCGTAATTCAGCAAAGCGAAGCGACCTTGTTGAAAAGCTACTTTCCAGTGAGGACTTCGTCAGTCACAATTTTAATTATTTCGCAGATTTGCTTCGCATACAGTCGAAGATCCCCGGGACGGTTCTTCGCACGGATGCATTCATCTTTTGGTTCAAGGAACAGATTCGAAAAAATCGGCCGTTTGATGACCTCGTTGAAGAAATGATTACCGCAGAGGGTCGAATTTGGGAGAATCCTGCAACGGCCTACCATCTTCGTGATAACGGCATGAAGTTGGATCACGTTTCCTACATGACCAAGGTCTTTCTTGGGACGGATATTTCCTGCGCACAATGTCATGATGATCCCTTTCAGGATTGGACCCAGTATGAATACTACGAACTGTCATCGTTTTTGGGGGATCTGGAGACAAAGAAAAGCTTGAGTCCTCCGCGTGGAAAAGGAAAGAAAGGCCCCAAGGGGCCAAAATATGAATTGAATCGCAATGCCCTTTACAAGTACTTGGGTGAAAAGAATGGAATCGATATCACGACCGAGGAGGGCAAGCTGAAAGTTCGCCGGTTAAGTGGTCGATTCAATCGTGCCTATCGTGAGATCAGGTCAGCCAATGAATTGGTTGTTTATACGCAAAAAAACAAGCCTTTGCGTCTGCCGGATGATTACCAGTACGATGACTTTAAACCCAAGGAGATCGTAAAGCCACGAGCCATTTTCGGACAGGAACCCGGTGGTCAGGTTCCACCGTCGACACGCCAACGGCTTGCCACGTGGCTTGTTTCGCAACACAATCCCCGTTTTGCCTCCAACATTGCCAATCGAATGTGGGCCAGGTTTTTTGGGCGTGGGGTTGTCGAACCTCTCTACAACTTTATCCCCGAAGATGATGAGGGTTCGGAGGAGGCCTATAATACCCAACTTCTCGACACACTATCGAAAGTGTTGGTTGAGTTGGACTTTGATCTTCGTGCATTCACCAGGGTCATCGTTCAAACAAAAGCCTACAACACTTTATCGACCCGAAAGACAGTATCGGGAGCGGATCCCTACTTTTTCCCCGGTCCTATTCTGCGCCGTATGAGCGCTGAGCAAATCTGGGATTCACTTCTCACGCTGATGATTGAGAACCCATCGGCTTATCGGGCCGGCAAGGGTGATGCCTACACTGAGATCATCAATCTTTTGGCCACAGGACCACAGGATGTAGAGGCCTTGATCCAGCGCATTAATAAATACCGTTCCTACAAGCCACTAAGCAATCTCTTCGATAATAAGGGCAAGTCCTATCTTGGCGCAACCAATCAACCCCGCAAGAAGGTCGTTCCCCAAAAGCCTAATTCCACTGGTAATAAATCTTCCGGCAACCCTATTGCACGGATCAATTCAAAGAATTCCCCATCAATGAATCCCAATATGGCCATGCAGGACATGTCCATGATGATGAACACCGCTCGTCGCAGCAACGTCACCCTGGTTCGTGCATCTGAGTTTTCTCAACCCGCGCCCGCCGGGCATTTCCTCAATAAATTCGGTCAGTCAGAGCGAAATTTTGTTGTCGGAGCAGTTAGCGATGAAGGATCTGTTCCCCAGGTGATGGAATTGATGAACGGGGCAGCAACCATGGTCCTTACCAAGCCGGACTCCCTCATCTTTAAAAAGATGAAAAATGAGTCAAACCCCATGCGTCGTGCCGAGATTGTTTTCCTTAGCATCCTTAACCGCCAAATCCTCGCGGAGGAGCGGGATATGTTGGTCAAGGAGTTGGAAAAAGGGGACAAGGCAATGCCCAACCTTATCTGGGCTCTTCTCAATACCCCGGAATTCATATTTATCAAATAATCGAGTCCCATTACCATGAAAGACTTTACACGCAGACTTGATGAGATTCAGCGCCGCGAATTTCTTGCCGGCATTGCCAAGGCGAGCCTTGGCGTAACAATTCTTCCGTCTTTAATCGATGCAGAAACTGCACCCGGTGGTCATGTGAAGCCCAAGAATCCCAAGGCTAAAAATGTCATCTTTGTCTACATGGATGGAGGCATGAGTCACCTCGACACCTTTGACCCGAAGACCAACTCGGAGGTCAAGGGCATTTCAACCCCCATCAAGACCAACGCCCCGGGGCTTCAGGTATCCAAGCTCCTGCCGAATATTGCAAAACACGGAGATAAACTGGCTGTCCTCCGCACAATGGCCCAGAAGACAGGTGCCCATGCACAGGGGAAATACCTAATGCACACTTCCTATGCCCAGCGTCCGGGTACTTCGCACCCGCATCTCGGTTCATGGGCCCAGTATTTCCTCGGTCGCCGAAACAAGACAATGCCCGACAGTGTATTGATTGGGGCGGGTAACCCAGGTCCCGGATTCTTCCCGCCTGATCACGCACCTTTCCCCCTGGGGGATGCGGCTAAGGGTATTCGTGATCTTCTTCCGAAGATTGATAAGAATGTCTTTTCCCATCGGGTAAGGCTCGCCCAGAAATTCAGTCGAGTCTTTGAGCACCATTTCCCCCATGATGATGTAAAGGCTTACGCCCAGTTCTATGACGAAACTGTAAAGTTTTTTGACAACAAGACTGTTGCTGCCTTCGATATCAACAAGGAACCTGCAAAGGTCCGCGATCTATACGGTCGATCCAAATTCGGGAATGGTCTCTTGTTGGCGCGAAGACTTATCGAGCACAATGTCCGATATGTTGAAGTTAAGCTTGGTGGTTGGGATGGTATGCACAACGGAATGGCAACCGGCGAACAACGAACCGGCGAATTGGATGCCCCTTTTGCCGCACTCCTTGAAGACCTTCAGCAACGTGGACTCCTGAAGGAGACGATGGTTGTTTTAACCACAGAATTTGGTCGTACGCCCAAGATCAATCAACGTGGCGGTCGAGATCATTTCCCTGGTGCCTTCTCTGCAGTTCTTGCAGGAGGCGGTATCAATGGTGGGCAAGCTATTGGAGGGACTGACGAGAAGGGGATCAAGCGAACAAAGGGGAACAAGATTGGTCCGGCTGATCTTCATGTCACCATTGCCCATGCCCTTGGCCTGCCACTTGATGAGCGCATTCATGGCTCCGGTGGTCGTCCCTTCTTTGTTGGCAATCGCGGCAAGGTTATCGAGCAGGCTTTCGCCTAGTTTTACTCATTTCAGAGCCTCGTTTTTGAGGGCAATTGAATCTATTTTATAAAAAATAGTACGAGTACGTCCTAAAATTGGATGTCCGGGCAATTAGCTTGTATCAAACAATTTTGCGACGCCCTGAATTTCAAGGTTTCGCAGTTTCAGCAAAAAAGGGAATGTGTGGCGCGCGATTAGGGGTAATCGCGCGCCCTTTTTTTACAAGGAATCCTTGCTTGCCAGAAAAGCGATCTTTCTTTTGCTCCAGAATCATAAATGCGATTTTTCCAGCCCTGCTTCTTATTCCTTTTTGTTCCTGTTTTTCTTTTTGCTCAGGAGTGGACCCGTTTTCATGGAGCAAATGGAACGGGGTCCAGTGATACAAAGGGTATACCGGTCAAGTGGACTTCCGGCGACTACACCTGGTCGGTGAATCTTCCGGGACAAGGACATTCATCACCGGTATTGTGGGGTGAAAAAATATTTATCACCTGCGCAGACCATGAGGAGGCTGTACAGTATTTTCTTTGCATTGATGGACGGACCGGCAGGACGATCTGGAAGAAGATGTATCAGGAAAAAAATTACCGGATTCACAAATTCAACAGCTATGCTTCATCGACTCCTACTGTTGATGCCAAACACGTCATTTTCAGCTGGACCACCAAGGAATCGGACCACCTGCTTTGTCTTGATCATTCCGGGAATGAATTATGGCGGCGCGATTTTGGGCCATTTGATACCGCCCACGGTAATGGCAATTCCCCCATGATTTATAAGGACCTCGTTATTTATCCGCATGATCATTTCGGAAAAAGTAGCGTTCATGCGGTTGGTATTGATAACGGAAAAGATTTTTGGGTGCTTTCCCGCGATTCTGCAAAACCAAGTCATTCCACTCCCTGTGTTTACAAGACCTCCCGGGGCGTTGAGCAACTTATCTTTACCTCGGATTCTCACGGTATTTACGCAGTCAATCCCAGGGATGGTCGGGTCCAGTGGGAATCCGGCCCGAAAACATTTGATAAACGCTGTGTCCTTTCTCCGGTACTGGTTGGAGGGAAAATCCTTGGAACCTGCGGTAGCGGTGGCGGCGGCAATTACATTGTGGCTGTGATCCCTCCAAAGTCAGGCATTGGAAAACCGACTATAGCTTATGAGGTGCGGAAGGCTGCTCCCTATGTTCCCACATCAGTCGTACATGATGGCCTTGTTTTTCACGTGGACGACAAGGGTATTGCTTCATGCATGGACCCGGCTAATGGCAAAGCTATTTGGATGGAGCGTCTCGATGCCAATTTCTTTTCTTCTCCGATAGTTGTTGACGGCAAAGTTTATGCGGTTTCCCGTACGGGAGAAGTACTCGTTTTTGAAGCATCCCGCCAGTTCAAGCTTCTGGCGCGAAATCAACTCGGTGAAAAATCATTTTCCACACCTGCCGTTGCCAATGGGAACCTATACCTTCGTACCTTCAGCAAGCTCATTTGTATTAAAGGTCAGGGCTGATCTTTTCCCAATACATCGTTTCACTGCTATTTTATTGTAAATACTAAACCTGATCGACTGAACCCATGAAAAAAAGGAAAACCACTTCTATTATTCTAGCTCTTATTCTTTGCCTCCCCGGCTTTTTGTTAGCCAAGACAACAGTATCGCTTAAGGGCGTGCACCTTTGCTGTAAGTCATGTGTTACTGGTGTTGCCAAGGCGGCCCAATCTGCCGGTGCAAGTGCCACTTCAAAACCTCAGCAGAAACTTGTCATCATTGAAGCTGCTGATGATGCCACTGCCAGTAAGGCGGTTACGGCCGTGGCCAAGGCTGGTTACTACGGGAAATCGAGTAATCCTTCCATTGCCATCAAAACTGATTTAAAGGATGCAACTGTTACCTCTGCTTCAGTGAGTGGTGTACACCTTTGCTGTGGCAAGTGCGTCCGTGCGGTGGACAAGGCAATTGATTCACTGAAAGGTGCTTCCGGTCACACTGCCGAGAAAAACTCTGCCACATTCAAGGTCACTGGGAGTTTTAGCTTGAAGGCACTTTTGGATGCATTGCACGAAAACGGTCTTCACGGTCAAATCTCCAAATAGGCAAATACTTTGAATCCGGAACGGAACTTCTTCAAAATATACCACGTTCTGATCGCGAGCCTTCTCCTTGCAGGGGAGGCTCGCGCTGTAGACTGGCCCGAGTTTCAGGGTGGCCCCGCCCAGGGAATTGCTCCTGCAGGTACCGAGTTGCCTCTCGAATGGTCGACTAAAAAGAATGTTTCATGGAGGCAACCCATTCCCGGGGAAGGATGGTCATCACCGGTCCTTTGGAAAGGGCGTCTCTATCTGACTGCCGCAATTGCAAAAGGGGATGATATCAAGGCAGACCGGGATCTTCGTGCCTTGTGCATTGATGAGTCAACCGGCCGTATCCTCTGGAACCGTAAAGTTTTTGCTCAAAAGGGTTCCGCTGCGCCTCGTATTCACAAGAAGAACAGCCATGCCAGCCCCACTCCGGTTGTTGCACCTGATGATAAACTCTATGTTCACTTTGGGCATCAGGGTACGGCCTGCCTTGACCTCAGTGGCCGGATTCTATGGACGAATCGAACCATTAGCTACCCGCCCGTGCATGGTAACGGTTGTTCCCCGATGGTTGTCGGTAACAAATTGTTCTTCAGTTGCGATGGGGCGAAAAAACCATTTGTCATCGCCCTGGACCGTCACACCGGAAAAGTTGCCTGGCGCAAGGATCGAAATGCTGATGCC